>JAFGMW010000096.1 GCA_016927275.1 Pseudomonadota bacterium | reverse complement strand
TAAGCACCAAATTCCAATTATCGAATAATCGAACGCGATGTTTTTGTTTGGTTATTGGAATTTCGGTTATTGGAATTTATTTGGAGTTTGGTGCTTGGGATTTGGAATTTTATTTGTGGGGTCCCCCGCTCCGAAACGGACAACCTCGACGAGGCGATGTGTCCCGGAGGCGCCTTATAGGACTTGCGATATTTGCCCTGAATTTATAGGGTCGCGGGGAACAAAGGGGGATCCATGAAGACCAGATCATATCTATATATTGTGATGCTCCTCACGGTCTGCTCGCTGGCGGCGGGCTGCGACTGGGTGAACAGGCAGGCGGGCGGCGGCTCGAAGCAGATGGCCATGGCAGAGCCCGAAGGGCCGATGCCGGGCAAGGGCCTGGCGTTGAGGGCCATGGCCGCGCCGCCGCCGATGATGGCCGCGCCCGCCCCCATGGCGGAGTCCCGGAAGGTGATGCGGAGCGCCTCGCTCACTGTGGAGGTCCGCGACATCGAGGACGCGGACAGGGACGCGCGGAGGATGGCAGAGGGAATGGGCGGCCACGTCGCGGGCTCCTCGGCCTACGAGGACAACGCGGGGGTCCGATCGCTCCGCCTCACGATCAAGGTCCCTGCAGAGAAGATCGAGGAGGCGCTGGCCGCGCTCAAAGGGCTGGGCCGCGTGCGCGAAGAGGACACCTCCTCGGCCGACGTGACCGAGCAGTACGTGGACATCGAGGCCCGCCTCGCCAACGCGCAGCGGCTGGAGAAGAGGCTCTCCGCGCTGGTCGACGCGCCGGGTGCGAGGCTCAAGGACCTGATGGAGACCGAGCGGGAGCTCGGCCGGGTGCGCACCGAGATCGAGGGCCTGCAGACGAGGAAGCGCTTCATGGACGGCCGGATCGAGCTCGCCACCATCGAGGCCACCCTGATAGAGCCGCGCGGCTTCGGCCGCGGCATCTTCCAGCCCCTCTCGGGCATCCTGCAGAGGGCGCTGGCCGCCTTCACCTCGTCGCTAGCCGCGCTCGTCATCGTCACCAGCGCGATCGTCCCCTGGATCGCCATAATCATCCTGGCCGGCTGGGTCGTCATTCGAATGCTTCGGATTTACCTGAGGCACAAGAGGCAGAAAAAGCAAAATCCGTGACTAGTAACTAGTGACTGGTGACGAGTGGTCAGGGATCATGGGTGCGCCTCCCGCCACAATTTGAGGACCCTTTTTCCGATGACGCTGTAAAAAGGGGCCTCAAATTCTGGCTCGCGGCGCACAGGGATCAGTGGTCAGTGATCATGGGCGCGCCCCCGATCCCCGATCACAGTTTTCATCATTTCTTCCGTCTCCTCGATCCCCTTCCTGATCCCGAGCTCGGTGTAGATCGTGTGCGAACGCGAGAGCACGTCGCGCGCGCGGGCAGCGTCTCCCTGCACGGTGAGCACCCTGCCCATGCTCTTGAGGTCGGACGCGATGCCGAGCGAGTATTCGATCATGCGGTCCCTCTCCAGCGCCCTCGTGTAGTAGCCCAGCGCCGCAGAAAGATCCCCGCGCGACTCCATGAGCTCGCCCAGGTTGCACAGGGACGTCGCGGCGAGCCTGTGGCGCATGCGCTCCCTGGCGGTCGCCAGCGCAGCCAGGAAGAGGCCCTCGGCGCGCGCGGTCTCGCCCTGCGCCGCCAGCGCCCTGCCCTTGCCGTTTTGCGCCTCAGCCTCGCACAGCCTGTCGGTCTCGCTGCGGCAGATCGCGAGCGCCTCGTCGAACATCCCCTCGCCCTCAGCGGCCCGGCCGCGGTCGAGCGCGACGTACCCAAGGTTAACGAGGTTTGCGGCGCGCCCCAGGCTGTTTCCGATCTCCCCGTTCATCGCCAGCGCCCTTGAGAACTGCTCTTCGGCCGCGGAGAGGTCCCCTGCCAGGAGGTAGAGCTGGCCCGTGTTGTTGACCGACTCCGCGACCCCGGCGCGGTCGTCCACGCTCGCCGCCCTGATGCGCGCCCTGTCGTACATGCAGGCCGCGGCCTCGTAGTCGCCCCTGTAGTAGAGCTCGTTGCCGCGGAGGTTCAGGTATTTCACGTCGTCGCGCACGTCGGTGACCACATCGGCGCGCCTGCCGCCGCAGGAGACGCAGCACGCCGCCAGGACAAGGGACACAATTGCGCGCTTATATCGCCTCATCGATGCCTCTCGTGATCTGTTCACAGTTCACTGACCACAGTTCACGGTTCACGAGTCTCACCTCGTCCTCCCGTCCGCCTTCAGCGTCGAGTCCCGGCCCAGATGCTCCTTTATGTTGCCGCGCAGGAAGACGCTCTTCTTGAGCGCCGCGATCACCTTGTTGGCCTCCGATATCCCCCTGCGCGCCTCCACGATGGAGTCCTGGATGTCGGGCGATCGGTCGTCGATCGACGCGAGCAGGCTGCTCAGGTGCCCGGCCGCCGACTCCAGCTCGTCGTAGAGCTTCCGCTTCTCGACCAGCATGCGTATGGATCCCTGCTTCTCGGCGAGGGCCTTTGTGAACTCGTTTATGTTGTCGAGAGTGCCCATGAGATCGCCCTCGGGGTCCTCAAGCTCCTTGACCAGCCTGTTGGCCGAGGAGATCAGCTCGTCGAGGCCGGATCCGCCCGCCGCCTCCGCGCCGATCTCGCCGCGCGGCGGGATGAGATCACCCTCTCCGGCGCCCAGCGCGACCTCGATCCTGCTCGATCCTATTATCGGCTGGGAGAGCTTGACCTTGCTTCCCTCCCTTATGCTGTCCGCGTACTGCCGGTAGATCTCGAAGTCCACCCGCACGCGGTTGTCGTCCTCGAGGTTGAGCCTCCTTATGGTGCCCGCCTCGAGCCCCTGTATCATGACGCTCGACCCCGCCTTGAGCCCGCCGCCGCGGTCGAAATAGCAGTGATATGGGGTGTAGGGCTGGAACCACCTCTGGCCTCGCGCGACGAGCACGAGAAGCACCACGATGATTACGCAGGTGAGCAGGAAGAACCCGCCCACGACCCTCTGTAGAAATCGGAATTTCAGCTGCATGTCTGTGGTCAGTGATCAGTGATCGGTGATCAGTGATCGGTGATCAGTGATCAGTGATCGGTGGTCAGCCCTTCTGGCTTCTCAGCTTCTCAGCTTCTGCAGTTCCTTTTACCATCCCCTTCAACTCCGATTCAACCGGGATCTTCCCGCCCTTCAGGGGGCCGTCGTAGCATATCCTGCCATCCCTGAGGACGAGGACCCTGTCGGCGACACTTGCCAGGAAAGAGAGGTCCTGCGTGGAGACCAGCGACCCGCGGCCGGCCTTTTTCTTCTCGGCGATGGCCTCGGTCACCCTGCGTGAGTGGAGCTCGTCCCCGCCCTCGGTGGGCTCGTCCCAGAAGAAGTATGCGCCGTCGGTCATCATGGCCCTGATATAGGAGACCCGGCGCCTGAGGCCGGCGGAGAGCGCGGCCGGGAGCATGTTCCAGTATCTGTCCATGCGCATGAGGGCGAGCCACCCGTCGACCTCGGCCTTGATCTCGGCCCTCGTCCCCCTGCCGTGATAGACCATCGGCATCCCGAGGTTCTGAAAGACCGTCATGTTCGCGATGAGCGCCCCCTCCTGGAAGTCGAAACCCATACGGCGCCTGAGGGCGTTCTGCTCCATTTCGGAAAGCGCCCAGAATCTTTTGCCTTCGATCACGACCTCGCCGGAGGTGGGGGGGAGAAGCCCCGCGCACAGCTTCAAGAACGTGCTCTTGCCTCCGCCCACCGCGGCGACGAGCCCCACCACCTCGCCCTGCTTGAGTGTCGCGGTGATGCCGGAGAACGTGGGCTGGCAGCCCTCGTAGGCAAAGGTCACATCGTTGATCTCGATTGAGAAGCGCATGTTCGTGACCCGTGACCCGGGACCTGGGACCCGGAACCAGGGACCCGGGACCCGGTTCCAGTTTAACCCCTTCAAATATAGAAAAACGCGGTTATGACCATGTTGACCGCGAAGCACAGATACAGGCACGTCACCACGGCGCCGGTGGTGGCCTGCGGTATCTCGGTGAACGAGAAGCGGACGGAAAAGCCGCGCCTGCAGCAGACCACGGCCACTATGACCCCGAAGACGAGGCACTTGATGCCGCTGACCGCCACGTCCCAGAACCCCAGCGCGCCCGACAGGTCCGAAACGTAGCGGTGAAACGGGTACTGGACTATGAAGCGCGCGAAGGCGTAGCCGCCGAATAGGGCCACGATGTTGAAGTAGAACGACAGGCACGCTATGGCGGCCGCGACCCCGATGATGCGCGGCAGCACGATCGCCCGCAGGGGGTTTATGCCCATCATCGAGATCGCCTGCATCTCGTTGTTCACCATCATGTAGCCGATCTCGGTGGATATCGCAGTGCCGGAGCGGCCGATGACGATTATTGCGGTGAGGATGGGGCCGAGCTCGCGGACCACCACGACCACGAGTATGCTGCCTATGACCGACTCTCCGCCTACCCTGGGGAGCTGCGTGAACGCCTCGATGATGACCGCGCCCCCCAGGAGCAGGGCCACGACCGTTACTATTTTCAGGGCCTGGATGCCGGTGAAGTAGATCTGGCGGAGGGTGACGTCGAGGATTATCCCGTCGCTCGGGCCGCGCTCGCGCCACGCGGTGCGGAATGCCTCCGTGAGGAGCGTGGCCATCTCGATCGCGGAGTCGAGAGGCCGCCAGACCGCAATCCCCGTTCGCTCGAGAAGCGACATGTTCTCCTGATATCATACGACCGAGGATCTTGTCACCTGCGATCAGCCCCCGGCTCCCGGGTTCCGGGTTCCGGGTTCCGGGTTCCGGGTTCCGGGTCCCGGCTTTCAAACCGGCAACTGCTTGAACCCCTTGCCGGAGACCTCGTTGACGTCGGCCACGGTGAGGAACGCCTTCGGGTCCACGCTCCGCACATAGTGTTTCACGCGCGCCAGCTGCCTGAGCGTCACCACGCAGTATATCACCCGCTCGCGGCGGCCGGTGTAGGCCCCCTCGCCGTCGAGGTAGGTCACCCCGCGGCCGAGCTTCTCCATGATGAGCCCCGCGATCCGCTCTGGATCCGCGCTCACGACGAAGATGCCGCACATGGTGTCCAGGCCGCGCATCACCCGGTCGAGCGACAGCGCGGAGCAGAGGTAGGAGATGATCGTGTAGAGCGCGACGTGCAGGCCGAACACCGCGCCGAGCGCGCTCACGATGACGATGTTGACGATGAACGAGACCGTGCCCATGGTCACGGACCAGCGCTTCTTGATCGTCGCCGCAACTATGTCCATGCCTCCGTGCGAGCTGTTGGCGCGGAGCACGAGCCCCGTGCCGCCGCCGGAGAGGGCGCCTCCGATGATGGCGGAGAGCAGCGGCTCCGGCGCCCAGCCCATGGTCGACATCCACTCGGTGGCGTAGAGCGCGCCGGAGAACGTGAGCATGCCTATGGCGCTGCCCGCCACGAACGTCCTGCCGACGGTGAACCAGCCCATGACGAATATCGGCACGTTGAAGGCGAGCACATAGGTCGCCACCGACGGCTCCGAGACGTACGAGAGCAGCTGCGAGATCCCGGTGACGCCTCCGGAGAGAAATTTGTGAGGCACGAGGAACGCGTTGATGCCCGTCGCGCTCACGATCGACCCGATCACGACCAGCAGGATGTTCACCCCGAACTGCGCCCTGCTTATCTTGTCCAGCCCGAACAGCCTCTTCATGATTCACCTCCCCACTTGAGCCACTTCGCCACCGGCGGCATGGCCACGAGCGCGGCGGCGAGGCACGAGACGCAGCCGGCTGCCATGATGAGGCCCAGGCTCGCGATGCCGCGGTGATGCGCGAAGACCATGGTGCCGAAGCCGATTGCGTTCGCCGCCGCGGTGAGCACGACCGCCTTGCCGGTGGCCGACCCCATGGCCGCGAACGAGCGCTCCTGGCGCAGGCGGTGCGCCAGCTGCACGCCGAAGTCCACGCCTATGCCTATGATGATCGGGATCGCGAAGAAGTTGGCCATGTTGAACGGCACCCCGGTCGCGCCCATGACGCCGAGCAGCCACAGCACCCCGACCGCCAGCGGCATGACCGCGAGCAGCGAGGCGCGCAGCGACCGGAAGTCGATCCACACGAGCAGGCAGATGACCAGGAACGCGAGCGCCGCGGAGCGGAGGAACGTCTCGCGCATGAGCCGCGCCGACTCGTGCACCTCGATCGGGGTCCCTGTGACCGACTCGTCCACCCCCCGTATCTCGTCGACGAACTTCGCCAGCGCCGCGGGGTCCCAGATGTTCTCGGCCGGATATATGAAGAGGCCGTAGCGGCCCTTGGGCGAGACGAACCTGCCCACGACGTCGGCGGGCAGGTCCTTGATCTCGATCGTCACGGGGTCCATCCCAGTGGCCAGGATTTCGAGATTTTTGTGGAGGTCGCCGAGGAAATCGCCCTGGAACCTGCCTAGCCTCGCCAGCGCCTGTGCGTCCGCCCCGCTCAGCGCAGAGACGAGAGACCTTATCTTTGAGGAGAACCTGTCGAGCTCCTCCACCGCGTCAACGCGGCCGGCGCTGAACGCCTGCTCCTGCAGCGAATCGAGGCCGCCCGCGAGCCTGCCGAGCTCGAAGGCGAGCCTGCGCTCGTCGACCTTGCCCGACGCGGGTTTGAAAGAGACCCCCTCGAACGCCGGCGCGATCTTCCGCACCGCCTCGATCTTCTCCCCCTGCCCCTCGGGCAGTATCCGCTCAACGTCGTCGACCCGCCTGACCGAGGGTAGACGCTCGAACGCCCCGGCCATGCGGTGAGACTGAGCGATCGAGCCTGCCACCGCGCGCGCGAACCACGTGGTCTCGCCCGACTTCTCCAGTATGAGGTGCTCGTACTTCACCGACTCGAGCCCGCGCGCCTGCAGGTTGAGCAGGTTGTTGTCGAAGCCGACCCGCAGCGCGAGAGGGATCGAGACCGCGGTGATCGCGGCCGCGGCTGCGAAGAGGAGCCCGGGCCTCCTGTACAGGAGGCCGATGTGCGGGAGCGCGAAGGGCCTCACCCTTCTCAGGGCCCCCGGCGCCCGCCCACGGTCGCGCGCGATTATCATCGCGGGCAGCACCAGCAGCATGGCTGCGAGGCAGAGGAGGATGCCCGACGAGGCGATCACGCCCAGCTGCGCGAGCGCGGTGAAGTCGGTCCAGGTGATCGTGAGGAACGCGGCCGCGGTGGTGAGCGCGCTGGTCGCGTCGGCCGGCCCCATGAGCGCCAGCGCCCGCGCCATGGCGGCGGCCGGGTCGCCGTCGCGCGCGAGCTCCTCCTGATAGCGGGCCACGACGTGTATCGCGTACTCTATCGTGGCGCCCACGAGTATTATGGAGAAGACGACGGACAGCAGATTGAGGGTGCCGTAGAGAAGGGCGACCAGCCCGAATGTCCACGCTATCCCCATGACGAGCGACGCCATGGCCAGGAGCGGCCGCGAGAGGCTGCGGAAGAAGAAGATGAAGACCGCGCCCACGAGCAGGATCGCGATCGCGGTGGCCCAGTTCATGTCGCGGTTCGAGGTCTCGATCTCGTCGGCGGCCAGCACCGGGCGTCCGGTGAGCCCCGCGTCGATCCCCGGGAACTCCGCCCGCGTCTTGGCGATCGCGGCCCTGATGTCGGCCAGCGGCCTCTCTATCACCTCCATCGTCGTGAAGTCCTTGGCCGGCATGATGAGAAGGAAGAGCAGGTCGCCGTTGCGGTAGAACCCGTCGGTGTCGAACGTCTCGCCGTCGCCGAAGAAGAGCTCCTGCAGCCTCGAGGAATAGGGCGCCTCCCGCTCGATCGCGCGAGCGATGTCGTCGATGAGCCCGTCGATGAACGTGAACCCCTGCGCGAGCTCCGCCTCGTCGGCGGTCGAGACCGGGCCTCCGATCCGATCGGCCAGCGCGGCGAAGAGCTCGGAGATGTCTTTCCAGCCCGCGATCCTGCGCACCGAGAAGGGGCCGTCGGTCACCATGGCGCGAAGCGCGGAGAGCTGATCGGGCGTCATGTAGAGCAGGAAGTTGCGCTCCAGCGCCGGGTTGTCGATGCGGAAGATTATCTCCTTGAGGTCCGGGATCTTCTCCACGCGGCCTGCGAGCGCCTCGACGAACCTCTTCGCCTGGGGCATGTCCCCCTTCGAGTCCACGACCACGTAGAGGTACTCCTCGTCGCCGAACTCCTCGAGAAACTCGATGTAGCGGCGGTGGTACTCGAGCTCCTCGGAGACCAGGTCGTCGAGGTTAGCGTTGAGCCTGAGAGTCGCCGCCGCATACGCCCCGGCCGCGATCGTCAGCGCGACCGCGACCGCGATGATCTTGCGCGCATGCCTCGCCGCAATGTGCGCTATGAACCTGAAGAACCGTGCCCGCATTTGGTACCTCGAATTTTGTGGCCTGTGGCCTGATCCCCGATCCCTGATCCCTATTTTCCGGGAAGCACTATTGAATGCGCCTGCCTGACGAAGAACGCCTTGCACTCCTTCCACTCGAAGGGCGCAAGCATCCGGGGCATCGGCTCCGCCTCCGCATCGTCGAAATACGTGAGGCTCTTGAGTATGTGGTACGCGTTCGCGCGTCCCTTCGCGTATTTCTTCGAGAGCAGGCCGAAGTATTCCGTGAGCGTCGGATTTCCCTTCAGGATGAAATACAGGTCGATGAAGTCC
Source organism: Pseudomonadota bacterium (assembly GCA_016927275.1). Lineage (NCBI taxonomy): Bacteria > Pseudomonadati > Pseudomonadota > Pseudomonadota bacterium. The sequence goes on along the minus strand of JAFGMW010000096.1, from coordinate 4,180 downwards.
TTCCTGCTGCCCCTCCCCGAGACCGCGATCAGCTTCATCAGGGCGATGTCGCGGATATCGGCAATGGAAAACCCTCTGTACGGCTCAACAGCGAATATGAACGGATCGGGTATTTGAAAGAAGGACACCTTGACCCCTCGCGCGAGGACCGTGAGCGTGCGCTCAGACTCCTGGAGCGTTTCATAGGCCCCCGCCTTTTTAAAGAGACCGTGCACCGCCTCGACGGAGAACTCGTCCGTGCGGAAGAAGTCGAAGTCCTCGGAGACGCGGTGTCCGAGCCTGAGCGCAAGCCCCGTGCCTTCGGCGAGCACCCACCCGCGAATGAACGAGGGGTCCGCCCCTTCGAGCCCGTTCAGGAGTGCCAGGCTCCCCTTTGGAAGGACCTTTTCGTGCATTCAACCCCCTCCATCTCCAGCATCGCCCGCCAGAACCGCTCGGTCCTTCCGGTCGTCAGACGGCTCTCCGCAACCAGTTTCAAAAAAACGTGCCTCCCCATCAGCGCGACGAGTGTCCTGACATCCTCGAGCGATCCGTACTCGAGGACCCGCTCCGTTATCCACCTCGGGTGCCTCTTGAAATCGCCCGCAGTCAGGTCGTGATCCCAGAAGAGACCCTTCAGCTGCGCCGCTGCGATGCCGGCGCTCACCCTTTTCCGCCGGAGCTCAACGGGCTTAAGATCTATGTTCAATCTGCAGCCGAGGGCAACTGCGATCTTTCTCAGGGTTTCCACCTCGAAGCGCTGCCAGCCCCCCTCGTAGCGCGATATCGCGGCTGCAGAGGTGCCCACGCGCCGGGCAAGATCTGCGAGCGAAAGCCCCAGCTCCTGCCTCCTCTTCCTGATCTCCCCTGACAGACTGCCGTCATCCATAGTATTATCATATATGATAATAGCTAGAAAGTCAAATGGCTAATATATATGGATTTGTGGCCTGATCCCTGATCCCCTCACGCCGCCCTCTCCCACCGCGCGCCCGGGCCGCGGCCGGTCAGGCGAACCCCCTTAGTGGACCTCATGTCGAGGAGCGCCTGCTGCCGCGAAATGCCGAAGTCCAGCGCAGCGAGATAATCGACCATGCGTATCCTCTTCCTCTCCTCCAGGAGGCGAACGAGAATATTCCTGCGCGACGCAGCATCGCGCGAGCCCACCGTGCGCCTTCCAGCCTCGTCGAGCACCGGCGCTTCGCGCGCAAGGAACCCCCAGCGTTTGTACTCTTGCAGCGGCGCCTCGGCCGCGCGCATCATGAGCTCCCCGCCCGGCCTGTAGAGATAGTGGTAGTAGAGCTGAAGTGGCACGGGCGCAAGACCCTTCTGCAGGTATTCAAAGAAAAAACGCTTCTCGTCCGGATGCCCCTGCCGCCCCAGCAGGAATTCGGCCATGACCGCGATCGTCTGCGGCGTCTCCATGAACGCATAGGTGGAGCGGATGGCGAGCGGATCGAGCGCGCCCCAGCGCCTGTCGAGGAACGAGACCAGCACGTCGAACAGGCGCGGGTCGTATCTGGACATATCGGCGGCAAGGCAGAACAGCTCGCTTTGGCTCATCTCACCGTAGGGCCACGCCTTCTCCTCGCCCGCGCTGGCGGCGCCGTGCTTTGCGAGCTCATAATACATGCGGGCGAGATGGTCCTCTGTCGGCGTCCCTTTAAGCATCGTTAGCCTCCGCCGCCAGGTCCTCCAGGAATCGCATTGCCTCCGCAGCGCCCGGAATCCCCTTCTGCGCCAGGCGATCGATGTGCGCCTCCGCCTCGCGCCAGTCGGCCCCGCGCCGGACGAGCGCCCGCGCGTGTCCTATGTCCTTCTCCCGGCCGGCCATGCACTTCATGACGAGCAGGTCCAGCGCGCCGAGCGCCTTCACGGTGAGAAACCTCCCCTTGAACACCTTCACGAGCCGCTCGCGAAAGTTCGGCGGCAGGGAGAATGTGAAGGTCTTGAAGTAGTCGTTGTACCAATGCGGGCTGATTCTGAGCTCGGCGGCCACCTCGCGGACCATGCGCTCGACCTCGGCCGGCGATACCTGCGAGTCCAGGGGGACGCCGTCGATATCGTGCGTGGCGAGCGGCACGCCGTGCGCCAGCAACATGGCCGCCCCGCCGCCGACGAGCATTGTGAGCGGAGTCGTGAGCTTCGCATCCAGCGCCTTGAAGGCCTCCATCATCTCGTCTTTTTTCATGATTTAATTATATAGCCACTATTGACTATCAGTCAATCTATTAGTCAACTATAATATAAACAATCGTTTTTATTCAATCTTTTATGATTAATAGTCAATGTTATATTCAAGTGCTCAGTTCCTCGGCAGGTGATTGATTGCAAAAAAAGGCCGGGCGGGTGCCCGGCCTTTTTTTCGTCTCATCTCGTTCAGCGCCTATTCGTAGCGCCAGAGCATCATGTATCCATGCCCATAGGTTCCGGTGTTGCCAGTTATGACTATCCTGCCCATGTCGTCGAACGTCAAATCGGTGCCCCTGTCGCTGGAATCGACTATGGCTCCGTTCTGGAAAGAGACGACGCCGTCACCATCGAATGTCGTGTCGAACGCCCCGTCCGGAGTGAGCCTTACGGCGATCATGGATGACGGATCCGTAACATGATCGGTCTCTCCAGTCATCACGCAGCGGCCCCTTGAATCCATCGAGATGCCAAAACCATTCTCGTCTTTGCCGTCATCGTATGTCACGATCCCGTTCGTCCCGAATGTCGTATCGAGCGCACCAGCACCGGTGAAGCGCATCGCCACCATATCGACATCGGACGCATTTATCACATACCCCGTGATCACCGGTCGATCCTCGGAATCTGCGATGACGGCAGCCGCACCGTCGTCACCGTTTCCTCCGTCGTAGACGAAAAATCCATCGCCGCTGAAGGAGGTGTCGAGGGTCCCATCAGAATTATAGCGCCACACGACTAGGTCATTGTCAGATCCATTGAACCCTCCGCCGACCACCACGATCTTTCCGCTGGAATCCACAGCTACCCCGCGACCCTCATCGCCTCCGCTGCCAGTCGAATGGGATTTAAAGACTACCCCGCCCGTTCCAAACGAGGTGTCCGGCGTCCCGTCGACATTGTATCTCCACAGGGTCATGTCGCCATCAGATCCGGTGCCGTTCGTCAAACCGGCTACGAGGATCATGCCGTTTGAATCTATCGTCAGTGCATATCCCCAGTTGTTTCCGTTGATTCCGCGATCGTAGACGACTATCCCGCCCGTGCCAAACGTGTTGTCCAGGGTGCCGTCCGGGTTGTATCGCAATATGACCATGTCGTATTTGTCATCCGCCCCGTCGCTATATCCGGAGACTAAGTAGCGTCCGCTCGTGTCTATCGCGACGCCGGTTCCATTATCCCATTTGTTGCCGCCGGCGGCCCCATGATGCGTCACGAGACCAGTGCCGTTGAAGGTCGTGTCGGGCGTTCCGTCGGCGTTATACCTCCAGAGGGCTATATCGTATCCATTCGGGCCGCCGTCGTTTATCGTCCCGCCCACGACTATTCGACCCTCCGAATCGATTGCAACTCCTTCCCCCCAGTCCCAGGATGCACCCCAGTTCGCATATCCCACGCCATTAAACGCCGAATCGAGCGTGCCGACCGGATTGATCTGCGGCAGGCCGCTCGCCTCGTTCGACGCCCCGCTCTCGAGGCTGTCGCTCACCGCCGTCGCCACGTAGTAGTGGAGCGTGCCGTTCGTGAGCCCGTCGTGCGTGTAGGGGCTCGTAACGCCCTCTATCTTTGTGCCGGTCGCAGGCGTGACCCCCTCCGCCGTGGCCCAATAGAGGTTATATGATGCCGCGCCCTCGACCGGATCCCAGCTGAGGATCAGCTGCTGCCCGGCCGGGCCTATCTCCGCGGCGAGGTTCGCCGGCGCCCCCGGCGCGCTGCCCGTGGTCGTAAACGTCGCCATGAAGCCCTCGAAGGAGCCCAGCTGTTTTTCTGTGGAGAGAGAGCTTCCGCCCAGATATTCGATCGCAGTCGTAAGGCAGATCGTGTAGCTCGTGCCGCCGGCGAGGTCCTGCGCCGGATCGAGCATGCACTGCGTGAAGTTGGGGCATGAGACCGCCGCCGCCAGCGCCGCAGTCGGGTCGCATATCATGTCGTCTATCGCCGCCTTGGTCTGCGCCGCGGCCGCCGCGGGCGTGGGCACGATGAAGTATGTCGAGGTGTCCACGGTCGCGGT
>JAFGMW010000095.1 GCA_016927275.1 Pseudomonadota bacterium | reverse complement strand
GGCTGCTTTGGCGGGCGGCCCCTCTTGCGTTTCACTATGACCAAAGCGCCGGAGGGGTCCACCCCCTGAGGGGCGGTCTTATTTTTGGGAGGGCGTCCCCTCTTGCGCATCACTCCGTCCGCGGCATCTGTCGGCGAATTGGGCCCTTTTGCTTTGCCGGGCCTTGTCTTCGGGGCCGATACTTTCTCCTCCAGCAGCGTCAGGAGCACGAGCCCGAGGGCGAAGCTGTCCCCGGAGAAGAGCCAGGCTGCGCGCGAGAGGCCCTGGGCAGCAAGTTTCGCGGGGTTCATGGCCATCAGGTACTTCATGAACGTCCCCGGATCACGCTTGAAATTTTTGACGCTCGCAGGGATGTCCACCTTGGACCCCTGAGAGGACATCCGGCCCTCGATCAGCTGCGTCAGGACCTTTATCGCGTCCTTGTTTGCGCACAGCTCCGCTCCGCCGCCTTCGAGGCGGCGCAGCGATTTGAAGAACGCGGCCGCATCCTTGCGCACGTTCTCCTCCTCGTGCGCCTCGCGGGTCATCTCCGCGAGTATCGCCGCTATCCTGCCGAGCCGTTTGTCATCTAGGATCATATCTTCCCCTCATAAAAACGCCCGGGCCGAGGCCATGAACAGCGTCGGCGGCATCGTGCGCGCCCCGGCGAACGCCGCCGATCCTGCGGCGAGTCCCGGCACGCGAATCGGATTTGCGATCCCTTGCGTCAGGCCGTTCATGCGCACGCGCGCGTATCCGGGCGGCGGCGTCCGCGAGGAGGCGCGAGAGGCCGTCGCCCCCGATGCCTGCGTCGCACCGCCGGGCGCGCCTGCAGGCGAACCGGGGCCTGCCGGCGCTGCGCCGCCCGTGCCATTGGCGCCCCCGCCGCCGTTCCTTCGTCTCTTCTTCGACGACGCGTCGGCGATGCCGTTGTCTCCGTGAACTCTCTTACCGGCGGCTTTTGCGGCGGCCTCCACCTCGTCCAGGAAGAGCTCGACCTCTTCGCTGCTGTACGATTCCCAGCCCAGGCTCGTCTCCCAGGGCGACTCCTCGCCGGTGAGCCACATGGCGAGGCTCATCTCGCCCACGCTCTTTCCGACGATCGACGCCCGCACGTTGACGGCAGCCTCGGCGTATGCGGCGCGGAACCTCTCGCGGAACGCCTCTATCGCGGGGCCCCTCTTGTGCTCTTCGGATGAATCGTAGTCCGCGACGATTCCGGCCACGGCCATCGCCGTGCTGTCGCAGATGAGATCGTGCGACACGATCATGAGCGCGGCCGCGTTGGCGAATTCAGGGAAGAGCTGGACGAGCCTTCGGAGAGAGGTGATCATCGCGGCGGTGTGCGGCTTGTGCCCGGCCGGCTCCTTGTCCAGGTGTCTTACCAGCCCCCAGCTCTGGCTCGATCCCACCTTTCCTGTCTCCGGGTGGGTGGCTCTGAGTTTCTCGTCAGGCGCGGCCAACGGCGCCGCGATCTCCGGCGAGTGCATGCCGGTTGCAACCTGCAGGAGTTTCTTTTCCCGCAGTATGCGCGGCCTCAGTCTGGCATAGGTTTCCCGTATTCGCTCTCCGGCCTTCCTGATGTCGTCCCTGTCCCCTTTGGCTGCGGCCATGAGGTAGAGGTCCGTCAGGTTCAGGATGCTCTTGTACTCCGGGTCTTCGTGGAGCTTCTTCCATACGCTGATCAAAAACGCCTTCGCTATCGTGTGGCGCACCGCGATGTTCGTCTTCAGCTGGGCCTCCACCGCGCGGACTGTGGCTTCGATGTCGTATCCGACCTTTTTTGCCTCCTCCGTGAGCGCCGCGGCGGCCAGGTCCCCGGCCGCCTTCGCTTCGAGCGGTGCGTTGAGCCATTCCAATATCATCGACTCCTTCACCCTCTCCACCTCCGGCATCCCCAGCAGGCCGTCCCTGATTGAGAGGAAGGCTCCGACCGCTTCCCTCTGCGCCTCCTCGAGTGTGAGAGGGGCGGTCCTGCCCGGTTTCGTGCGGGCGAGGGGCATTATGAGGTCGGTGAGGAAACGGTGGAGCGCCGGCATGTCGCTCTCGGAGATCTTGAAGAGCCATCCCAGGTCCATGAGCTCCGGGTCGCTGTAGATCGATAGCATTATCTGGTGCAGCTTTATGCTCTCCGGGTCCTCCCCTATCGCGGTCGCGTCAAGATCGAGCTGCTCGAGCGAGGTCGCGCCGGCGGCCCTCAGGTCGACTACGCGCCACCGGTCGCTCTCAGGCACGTAGTGCTCGATCGTGAGGCGGCCCGCAAGGAGATCCGCCTCAGCGCGCGCCCGGTCCGCGAGCCTCGCGCGGACGCGCTCGACGTCGACGTTGAAGAACTGTTTCCTTCGCGTCCCCTTGACCCTGAGCTCGCCGAGCTGCGGTTTTCTGACCACGTTCCAGTAGGCAATCGCCAGCCCCCTGTGCACCTCCTCGGTGTAGTCGGGGTCCCTCACTCCGGTCCTGCTCACGGCGAAGAACCTCTGGGCGCGCCGCTCGTCGAGCGTCGCTGAGATGCTCTCCCTCTGCGAGAGGGCCCAGATCCTGACCATCTTGAGCGCCGTCTCTTCGTCTTTGCACCTGATGCCCGAGAGGGCGACGAGGAGGTCGGAGAGGAGGGCGCGTGCGACCGGCCTGGCGAGAAGCGAGATGAGCAGCGCCTCGTTCGTGTTCCCGGAGATAGCCATCCTCAGGTTTTCGATCATCGTCGCAAAAGGATGGCCTTCGGGGAGGTCGGCCGCAGCCACGAGCCTCGCGCCCATGAGCCCCTTGTCGATCCTCACGTTCGCACCGAAGGCGTCCTGGAGCGTGAGCGAGGTGTCGCGGGGGCCTCTCAGCCACTGCTCCACGCTGGCCGCCTCCCTTCGGGAGAGCAGATGCGACGCGTCGCCCAGCGAAAGGACCATGGCGCTATCTGCCAGATCCCTTATCGCCCTGCCGTGCCTCCTGAAGGGATCGTTCCTGCTCTCGCCGCGGTTGAACTCGTGGATCCGCTCCTCTATCCCCTTCCCCTCAACCTCGAGGGGATCCGGCATGGCGGCGAGCATCGATACAGGCAGCCGCGACTCCGCACCGATGAGTATCGCCTTCATCCGGGCAGTCTCTTCTGCGATTCGCCCGATCGTCGCGCTGATCTGCGCGAGGGTGCGCCGGGCCCCGGCCGCCTTCTCGGCGAGGGACTTCATTGCCGCGTCGATCTCGTCGAACTGGTCCTCGTTCGCAGATGAAGCGATCTCCTCGAGGCCGGCCAGCGCCTCTTTGATCCGCGGAGGCGTTGTACCTGCGCCGCCGATCAGCGCCTCTATCCTGGATATGATCTCGCCGCTCCCAGTTCCCATCGCTTCGGCCGATTCGGCGTGCCTGTGTGCCTGTTCTGCCGCATCGGCGAAGGTCGAGGGATCGATGGGACCGTCCCCCGAGAACAGCGATGAGATCCTGCCGGAAGCGTCCATGATCTTCTGCGCCTCCCCTTCCAGAATGGTCTCTGAGGAGATCAGGGGGTCCAGCTCCGATATGATCCGATCGACGTTAGCCAGCTCGCCGGAGAGCCTGCGCTCGAACGCCAGCCGCTCCCTGTTCGCCTCGGCGAGCTTCCGCGCGCTCTCCATCCTGTCCATGATCAGGACCGCCTCGTCGAACGCCTCGGCGAGCAGCGAGGTCGACCTCCAGAGGAGGTCGCGGCCTGTCTCGAGGAGCGAGAGCGCGAGCGATGGATTTTCATCGTGGGCCCCGTACCCGTCGATGACCGACTGCGCCGATCGTATCGCCGCCTCGAGCGGCTGGAACGACTCTCCGATGGGCTTGAGCCTCGCGACTTCAGAGTCTATGGAGTGGGCCATCCTGTTGAGCGAGTCGTAGTCCTGTTCGGAGGGGGGCTTCATGGCCTGCCAGGTCGAAAGGACCTCGGCCATGCGCCATGCGAATCCCCCGGCGGTCCCCGCCGTCTCCGCTATTGTGTCCTCGGCGGCTGTGAGCTCGATCTCGCGCCTCTGCCTGCGCTCGGCCGCTATCCTCTCCTCGGCGGCCGCCTTCAGGCGCTGCGCGGACTTGAGAAGCGGCTCCTCGCGCGACTTTGTTCCGCGGATTTCGTCGAGGAGGAAGAGGGTCCTCTCGTCGGCCAGTACCGCCTCTGCGCCGGGGATGCCCAGGCGATCGGCCGCCCTCTCCAGGAGGGCCCTGCCCGAAGGCGGCACCTCGCCGGTGCTCCCGGCCAGCTCCGCCATCTCCATGTTCACCAGGTCCAGGTGCTCGCCGATGCGCGAGGCGGAAACCTGCATCCATGAGGAGAGGGTCGACCTCATGAAGGCCGCCAACTGGTTCTTCGCCGCGATGTCCGCGGCCAGCGTCTGCGCTGCGAGTCCGGAGGATATCTCCACGGGCTCGGCCCCCGCGGCGCTCGCGATCCTCGCGTCCGCGAGCCTGAGGGCGAACGACTCGAATATCGTCACGTCGACCCGCGCGTCCTGGAAAGAGTAGTTCTGCCTGAGATGGGCGACCAGGCCGGACCTCGGGTCCCGAACGACCGCCCTCCACGACATCATGGCCTGCCGCTGGTGTTCGATGAATTCCGCAAGAAGAGTCATCTCTTCCTCGGAGACTGGGGATCCTTCCGCAGATGCGGTCAGGGCCTCCGTCATCCTCTGGCCGTCTATCTCGCGACCCTTCATGAAGTCGTCGTATAGCCTGAAGTATGCGTGCCTCACCGCGGTGAGGTTGACGCCTCCCGCGCCTGCGGCGCGCGATGCGGCAAACGACGCGAGCCTCTCTCCCGCGAGCCCCGAGCCGTCGATCCGCACGTCCGCCACCGAGCTGAGCGGGGACTGCTCGCCGGCGCTCGAGTTGTACTCGTCGATTATTGCCCTTGCCGCTATGAAGACCCTCTGCGGAGAAAGATGCCCGTCCTTGTCCTCGAGGGCGGCTAGCGTCGCGAGCTGCAGGAGGCGGTCCTCGAGTATCGGGACCCTGGTCTTGACGTTGAGACCCCTTCGGACCATCTGGGGGAAGGGGGCCATGTACCGCTGCGCCACCTGCCTGGCCGCCATCATCTCCGGCCTGTCGCCGTTCTCCGCCGGTGCCGCCGCATCGCTCTCTCCGGCCACTCCCAGAGTCGGCAGGAAGAAGCCTATGTGGATGACGAGGCAGCCCGCTGTTTCCTCCGCGCCCATGCCGGGCATGGTCCAGCCGGAAGAGGCGAGCTCCGCCTCGACCGCGGCCGAGAGATCGTCCTCTGAGTACACGTTCAGGTTTTTGCCCCGGGCGAAGTAACGCTCCATCGCCGCGACGGCCAGGTCTGTCGCCTGCGGGCAGAGGCCCATGTCGACCGCGTGGCGGCGCCACTGCTCCTTCCAGGAGACAGAGGGGAGGGCGCCCGCGAGGATCGGCCTGCGGACGGCGTGCGCCCCGTTGGACCTCCTGAGTATCCGAAGACCCGCCTCGGCGCCTTCGAAGTTGTATCCGAGCGGCTCCTTCTCGAGGCGCGAGTAGTCGGCAGCCGCCCTGCGCAGGGAGGCGGCGTCGCCCGTCCAAGCCTTCCTGACCGCGTCCTCGAGCGCGGCGGTGTTTCTGATCTTGCTCCGCTCGAGGTCGCCCCACGATATTGCGGTGTGGGCCAGGATGCGGATTGCGATCAGGTCCTCAATGCGCTTCGCGTCCCACCCGAATCTCTTCCTGGCCTCCATGAGGTCGTCGAAGTAGAGGACCGGCAGGGCGCTGCGCTCGAAGCCGGCCCTGTGCCCCTCGAGCCTGCTCGCCGCAACGAATCTCGTGGGCCCGTGGCCGGTGAAGATCGTGCCCTGTATGTTGGAGTTGTAGACGATCCCGCGGGTCCATCTCCTCAGTTCCGAGAAGAACTCGCGGATCTCCTTCCTGTAGTCGTCCGAGGCGTAGGGGATCGAATCGTTGTGCCGCAGGCTCCAGCGGTAGTAGCTCTCCCGCCTGGCGTACTCGGCCAGCTCCCTGACGAGGTCCTCCGCGGTGACCTCGGTCCCGTCCGCCTTTTTTATCGCGGTATTCCGCGGAAGGAGCTTGAGGTTCCCTATGAACTCGCCGGCGATCTCGAGCGCCGACCTGTAGATGCCCCTCTTGGCCTCGGTGAAGAGCCTCTCGTCGTCGGGGAAGTAGGGCTTGTCCGCCTTCAGGTAAGTGGAGTGGTCGAACTCTATCCGGGCGGCAAACCTGCTCTGCACAGGCTCCTGGGCGTAGCTCAGCCGGTTGCCGCTCTTGTCCGCGATCAGGCCCGAGCTGTCGAGCACGCGGACGAAGCGGAGGAATTCGCCGAAGTCGGTGAGCATCCGCTCCAGTTCCGGGTCTGTGTTGGCGAGCGGCTTGGTGTACTTTCGCATGTTCCAGCGCTCGGCCAGCTCGACATGACCGCCGCTGTGCCTCTCTACGGTGGACTTCACCACGTTGATGATGAGATTTTCGGCGCTTATCCTGCGCGCCCAGCTCTCCAGGCTCCAGTTCTGGAACGCGGTCCTCGCCATGAACGAGGGGACCTTGATGATTATCTCGCCGTCCTTCGCGGACTGTCTCATCCTCCTCGCTGCGGGGTATATCGCCGCGAGGTAGTCCCACACGTCCACCGCCATCCCGTATTTCGCAGCCTCTTCCTTGAGAAAGGCCAGCGCAGGTATGACGGCCCTGAGCGCCACCTTCGTCCTTGGCTCGACCGTTATCTCCTCCGGCATCCCCGTCTTCTCGCAGTGCTCGACGTATCTCTCCCAGTCGGAGCTGTTCGAGCGAGCGGGCTTGTTGTTTGCCGCGAAGGCGGCCAGCTCCTCGAACGTCCCCATCGCGGCGACCTTGTCGAACCACTCCTCCCGGCTCTGCCCCTCGGGCGGGTACGAGCGGACGAGGTCCCTCAGCCCGCCCTCATCTGCTGCTGCGTTGATGAGAAAAGACCACATCGCCTCGCTCATCTCGCCGGAGTGGGCCCTCCTCGATCCCCAGAGGAGGAATCGGTCGATCGGGTAGCCCGTGGCCTCCTTGAACTTTGCCGCCAGCGCCTTCGTGACGGTGAAGGGCATCCTTCGCACGAAGTCGCGCATGGCCATCCCGTCGGAGTATTCCACGTATTCACCGTCTGCCGGCGCCTGCGCAGGCGCCGCATCGGGCGCGAGCGATGCGGGCACCAGGGCCTCGATCGGCGGGGATGGCCTGGCGCTCACGTCCTTCGAGAAGAACCTCGAGAGCATCTCGATCGCGGCCGTGCCGAACGCCGCCGCGAGCGCCGGGTTCCGGTATATGGAGTTCGTGATCTCGGGCTCGAGCCCGTTCTCGATCAGCGCATCCCTCAGCTCCCTGCCGGGGTGCGCGGCTGCGGCGCCGATGGCGTACTGCATGAAGAGGCCGTGGAAGGCGTCGGCCGCCTTCCTGCGCTCCTCCTCCGAGACCGGGGCCCCCTCGGCAGTCCCGTCGATGATCGATTCTCGGAAGCGCTGGGCCGAATCGACTATGCCCTTTCCCACCGACTGCGCGAACTGCCCGTAGTCCATCGAGGAGGAGGTCGTCTCTTCGCCGTCGTCGCCCGGCACGCCCCTCGCCAGCTCCCAGACGAGCCTCTTGAGGGCGTCGCTCGTCCTGCCGAGTTCGTCCGGGCCCATCAACGAAGAGCGCAGCGACGCCGCGGCGCCCCTGAGGGAACGGCTCGAGAACCCGATCCGCCCGGCTGGGCGCCCCTGGTTCTCGGCAAGCCACAGGGCCACGTAGTTCTCGAGCGCGCCCTGTACCGACGCCCGGTCCGCCCTGAGCAGGGCCCCGTTCTCCGCGAACCACCTGTCGATCTCCGGCGCGCGCTCCCCGATCATCGAGCCTGCCAGCCTCGAGTTCTCCCCGGCGCCGGAGCGCAGGTATGCGAGCGAGATATCATCCTCGATCGCCTCGATGCGCTCCATCGCGACCATGGCGTCCTCGAGCGCCTCCCTCCTCTTCAGGCTGCGCGCGATGGAGTTTGTGTCGCCCCCAAGCCCCTTCAGCTTTGCGGCGAGGGCCTCGGCCTCCGTGGCGAGATCGATCGCGCCCTCCGCCCCCTCGGCGCCGTCCGGCATCTCCTGCGCGATCACGCCTGCGCGGCCCGCGAGCTCGACCGCCCTCAGGGCCCGGCGGGCGAACGCCTCGGGCGAGCCGAGCCTTTCCCTTGCCGCCGCCTTCTTGCGGCTCAGCTTGCCGGCCACGCCCAGCTCCTCCGCCTCGTCCTCGATGAGGCACTTGAAATGGTCGAAGACGTAGAAGAGCTCGCCGGACATCGGGGAGTTTCCGTGGTATTCGCGGTAACCGGTCCTCAGCGCCCTCTCTATGATGCTGTCGCCCGGCCTCCAGCCCTCGGCGTGATTCTTCGCCTCGTCGCGCAGCATCCTGAGCGCCCTGGTCATGACGTGCCGCGCTTCGCTCTCGCGCTTGCCGAGCGGGTCGTCGGCGCCTATCTGACGGGCGAGGAAGAAGACCGACTCCATCCCGTAATCGCTCTTGTATCTCTCCTCGAATATGCGCTCGCTGCCGGTCTTGCGGCGGGAGCCGATGATCCTCGGGCCGCGGTGGGGAGGGGCGTAGCTGTCCCTCGGCCGGCCGCTCTCCGGCGCTTTCGCAGGCTGCGCCGCCTCGTCGCCCATGGGTCCTGGCGGGATAGTGCTTATCCTTCCTTCTCCGTCTTTGATTCTCACCATTGAGCAGTCCTCTGTGAGGGGTCTTTGCCCCGGGGCCTTTGTTATCGGAGGAAGCGGAGCGCAGTTGCTAACTTTTTTCAGGTCCGGTTATCAAGCAGGAATATCCCCCTGGCCCGCGATTTTCCCGAAAGCCGGTTGCCAGGGGTGAGGCCTTTCTGCTACAAGCGCGGCCATGCGCCCGGAAATACGCGATCTCATTGCCTCTGTGGCCCGCCCATACCGCTATGCGGGCGGCGAGGTGGGCGCGCGCGCGAAGGGGTGGGATGATGCCGATGTCCGTTTTTGTCTTGTATTTCCAGATGCTTACGAGATCGGCATGAGCCACCTGGGGGTCTGTATCCTCTACCACCTCCTCAATTCAGAGGAGGGGGTGCTGGCGGACAGGTGCTTCTCGCCGTGGCCGGACATGGAGGAGGGGCTCAGGGGGCGGGGGATCGGCCTCTTCTCGCTCGAGTCTCAGCGGACCCTTCGGGAGTTCGACGTCGTGGGGGTGAGCCTCGCCTATGAGCTCACCTACACGAACGCGCTGGCCGCCCTCGAGCTGGGCGGCGTACCGCTGCGCTCCTCCGACAGGGGCGATGGCGATCCGGTCGTCGTGGCAGGGGGGCCGTGCGCGTTCAACCCCATGCCCGTGGCCCCGTTCTTCGACGCGATCGTGATCGGCGACGGCGAGCGGGCGGCCGTAGAGATCGCACGCGCAGTCAGGGAGCTCAGAGCTGAAAGGTCAAAGGTCAAGGGGTCGATTCAAGATCGAGCCGGGCTGCTTGAGGCGTTGAGCGCGATAAGAGGCGTCTATGTCCCCGCGATTCACGATGCGGATGGAGCGCGGCCGCCGGGAATGGCCAGGGTGGAAGACCTGGATGCGATCCCTTTTCCTGCAAGACAGGTCGTGGCCCACGCGGCCACGCAGGAGCGCGCCGCGGTCGAGGCGGCGCGCGGCTGCACGCGCGGCTGCAGATTCTGCCAGGCCGGCTACACTTACCGCCCGCAGAGGCAGAGGTCCGGCGCTGCGGCCGCGTCGATCGCCTGCGAAGCGATAGAGGCCGGCGGCAAAGAGGAGTTCTCGTTCCTATCGCTCTCCATCGGCGACTGGCCCCCGCTCGAGGGCGCGCTCGAGGCGGTGCAGCGCGACTGCGCGCTCTCGGTGGACGCCACCCTCCCCAGCCTCAGGGTCGAGTCGCTCACCCCAAGGGTGGTCGCCTCCATGGGGAGCGCCCGCGCAGGCTCGTTCACGCTGGCCCCCGAGGCCGCCACCGAGCGGATGCGTCGCTTCGTGAACAAGGGGAACACCGACGACGATCTCTACTCGTCGGTCGAGAAGGTCTTCGCCGGCGGCTTCTCGGCGGTGAAGCTCTACTTCATGATCGGCCTCCCCGGGGAGACCGAGGCCGAGATCGAGGGGATCGAGAGGGTCGCACGCCGCTGCCTCGCCATAGGGAGAAAACATCACAGGAGGCCCACGGTCACAGTTTCCACCTCCACCTTTGTGCCCAAGGCCCACACCCCGCTGCAGTGGGAGGGGCAGATATCGATCGAGGAGACGGAGAGGATCCAGCGCAGGCTCAAGAGGACGCTGCGCGGCCCGGGGCTCGAGTACCGCTGGCACAGCGCCAGGATGAGTTTTCTCGAGGGGGTGTTCTCGCGCGGCGGCGGGGAGCTCGCGGACGCGATAGAGATCGCCATGAAAAAGGGCGCGCGCTTCGACGGCTGGGACGAGCGCCTCGACATCGCGCTCTGGATGGATGCGTTCGCCGAGGCGGGGATCGATCCGAACCGGTATCTCGAGGCGCGGCCGGACGATTGCGTTTTCCCGTGGGAGGGCCTCGGCGCCGGCCCCTCGCGCGATTTTCTCGAGAGGGAGAGGCGGCGCGCCGCGGCGCTTTTCGCCACCGAGGACTGCGCGGGGGGGGCCTGCTCCGCCTGCGGCATATGCGATCCGAAGAGGGGGCTGGTGAATCGTATAACACCCGTGACTCGTGACTCGTTACTAGTGACTGGCGGTCAGTCACAGATTTCTGGTCCAGAATTACCAGTCACCAGTCACCGGTCACCAGTCACGGTCTTCAGGTATCGCATCCGGTTCAGCAAAATCGGCCGGGCCGCGTTCCTCGGCCACCTCGAGGCGCTCGACGCGCTCCGCCGGGGCTTCCGCGCATCCAGGCTCCCGCTGACCTACTCGCAGGGATTCCACCCCAGGGCCCGCATCGCCGCGGGGCCGGCGGTCCCCGTCGGCGTGGAGAGCCTGGTCGAGTTCGCCGACGTGGAGCTTGCGGTAGAGCGCGATGCAGTCGAGATCGTAAAGAGCATGAAGGGGAGGCTGCCGGAGGGGATGGCGGTCCTGGACGCGGTGCGAATCGACGGGTCGCACCCCTCCATCGAGGAGTCGACTCACAGGACCATGTACGAGGCAGCGACCTCCTCGCTGCCGGTCGGCTGGGAAGCGGCTTTGGGGCTGTTCGCGTCGGATAAACCGCTGCCTTTCTCCAGGGTCCGCAAGGAGATCTCGCTCGCGGTGGATCTTCGGGAGTACGTCGACGAGCTTGCCGTGTCGGAGTCAGGTGTGTTAAGGCTCACGCTCAATTCGCGGCGCCCCGCGCTCAAGGTCTCGGAGGTCCTGCAGGGGGTCTTCGGCATCCCGGAGGATCAGGCCCGGCGCCTGGAGGTCAGAAAGGTCTCTGTTGACTGGAAGCAATGAGTATCACGCCAGTCACCAGTCACCAGTCACGGAATTTTATGCCCAATGAACTGATCATAAACGTCACCCTCGGCGAGACGCGGGTCGCCCGTCTCGAGAACGGCGTTGTCACCGAGCTCACCATCGAGCGCAAGCGCGAGGAGGGGGTGGTCGGCAACATCTACAAGGGCAGGATCGCCCGCGTGATGCCCGGCATGCAGGCGGCGTTCGTTGACATCGGCCTCGACCGCACCGCGTTCCTGCACGCATCGGACGTGGTCAAGGACCTCGCCGGCTACGACGAGGAGGGGGCTGAGCTGCCGTCGTCGCTCGCGGACGTGGAGCTGCCGGCCAAGGCACCCCGCGGCCGCCACCGCAAGATCGAGGACATAATCAAGGACGGCCAGGAGATCCTCGTGCAGGTCGAGAAGGAGCCGCTCGGCTCCAAGGGCGCGCGGGTCACCTCGCACGTCTCCCTGCCGGGCCGCTTCCTCGTCTACATGCCGACCATCAACCACGTGGGCGTCTCGCGCCGCATAGGCGACCACGAGGAGCGCACGAGGCTGCGCTCCATGATCCACAAGCTGCGCAAGGGCACCGGCGGCTTCATCGTGCGGACGGTCTCCTCGGGCGTCGCGGACCGGGAGTTCGCGGACGACATCGGCTATCTCACGAAGACATGGGAGGAGATCGAGCAGGCCGCATCGAAGGCCAAGGCCCCTTCGCTTGTGCACGCGGAGCTCGACGTCATCTCCAGGGTCGTGCGCGACCTGTTCACCCCGGACATCGACCGCGTGGTGGTCGACTCGCCCGATGCGCACGAGCGGATCTGCGAGTTCGTGGGCTCGTTCATGCCCAAGGGGGAGAGCGCGGTGGAGCTCTATCGGGGCGCTGAGCCGATCTTCGACGCCTTCGGAATCGAGATCGAGATCACCCGCGCGCTGGGCCACAAGGTCTGGCTCAAGAGCGGAGGCTACATCATCATCGAGCAGACCGAGGCGCTCACCGCCATCGACGTCAACACCGGCCGCTTCGTGGGCCGGCGCAACGTGGACGACACCATCCTCAAGACCAACCTCGAGGCGGTCAAGGAGATCGTCTATCAGCTGAGGCTCCGCGGGATCGGCGGGATCATCATCATCGACTTCATCGACATGGAGAGGGCCGCGGACCGCCAGAAGGTCCAGAACGCGCTCAAGGAGGCGCTCAAGGGGGACCGTGCCCGCACGACCATCAGCAAGATCTCGGACCTCGGCCTCGTGGAGATGACGCGCAAGCGCACGCGAGAGGATTTGCGCCGCCAGCTCACCAACACCTGCCCCTACTGCGAGGGCAAGGGGTGTCTCAAGAGCCCGATCACGGTCTGCTACGAGATCTTCCGCGAGATCTCCCGCGAGGCGCCCGAGCTCAAGTCCAAACAGATCCTCGTCTGCTGCCACCCCTCGGTCGCCGACGTCCTCTACGACGAGGAGCGCGCCTATCTCGAGCAGCTCGAGGAGCGCTTCGGCCGCCGCATCCAGATCAAGAGCGTGGCGGAGTACCATGTGGAGCAGTTCGATGTGATGGAGAAGTAAAAAATCGCCTCATCATCGCCGTATCATCGCAGCACCATCGCAGTTTCATCGCCTTCCCCTTCCACCGAGTACCTCGAAAAGACGAGAACCGAGACACCGAGAACCGAAACACCGAAAGCCGAGCTGAGAGAGAAGATTGAGGCTCATGGGAGGGCCTCAATCATCGTGAATGCGAGTTGGAGCCGCGATTTGAGCGAGTCCTGCGCAGCAGAGGTGATGAGGCCGAAGGCAAGCGCAAGATCGAGTGCTGCGCTGGTTTCGGCGAGCGACCCGAGCGCGATTTGAAAGAAACGGCGGCGTTCGCGGCTGTATGCACGTTTGCCGTTGCCCGGTAAAAAAACAGATACGATGATAGTTCGATGATCAAACGATGATAGTGCGATGGTAAGGCGATGGTAGGGCGAGTTCTGAGCGCCGTTTTCTTAATCTGTTTTCTCAATCTGAATCTGCTCTCTGAGCTCTGTGTTTTCCGCTTCTTTACGATCGCCCGCGCCAGCTCGGCCGAAGTAGGCGCTTGCATCGACCTCATGCGCGCCTTCAGGCTGCTCACGCCAGTTGAGGCAGCCGCCCTCAAATCGCGCCTTGAGGCCATCAGCAAAATGTTATGGGGCTTGATGAGATAACTTAATCCCTTTGCCGAACCTTGAAAGGGTGCTTGTAGCAGCCGATTCCGGATCGTGCCGGATTAAAGACAAATGCCCCCTAAATACGGGGCATTTGTTTGGGCATCAATAAAACAACTCAGGATTATCCAAAATCATTTTTGTAAAGGCACGACTTTGCGCAATGACCGTTCGATATGCGCTTCGCCGCTATGCGGTTCTCCTTTAACCATTTGTTTCATGTCTTGCGGGGTGCCAACCATCTCTATGTCTTTAGTCGTCAGCCTTTTTATTACCGGTTTGCCAAAATAAAATATAAATCTCGATTCCCATGACGAGTATGGGGAATGATCTGCATCAACAAGGAAATCCGGGGAGGTCTTGCTGGAGAGAAGATAACTCATCTTAGGGGTAGCGGTAATATAAATATTGTATCCCATTTCTCTGTCCTGAAAAACTTTCTGGAACCAAAAACGCGCGCCCCCCTGATCGCTTGTGTAAGTCTTTGCACTCCAGCAGTTGTCTGGGTTGGCCGCTTCGCAGTAAAATGCCTTCATATCACACTCTTGCAAGCCGAATGGGGCCCCGTTGTTCACTGCTTGAACATAAACATAATATTTGCCGGGTTCTTCTCCAGATTCGGCTCGCACAGGTTTTGCTGCGAGCACCAACAGACCAACTATCGAAAAATAAACTACTATCCTTTTCATAAAAACCTCCTTGAGGAAAAAATGGTAGAATTGATATATGTCAAATCGTCATGAGAAGCAAACGAAAAGACGTGAGTGCATCTTGCAGCCGCGACCATGCCCATGATGTCGGCTGGAATGATGTTGCGCACGGGGACGTCAGGAAACAATCGCCCCACACTGGAAATATGTCATCCTGTTGGCAGTTTTCGGCGAAAAGTGCTGTTTGCAGCGGTTTATAGGATGGAGAAGTGAAAAGAACCTCATCTATAGGAATAATTACGTTGTAAAGAACCTCATCTTTTGGTAGTATTTTGTCATGTTTAGACGCCATCTGGAGGCATCACTAAATGAATGGAAAAATGGGGCCCACCGAAAGCCCTTGGTCATCCGCGGTGCACGTCAGACCGGGAAGACGACGCTGGTCCACCAATTTGCCGGGCAGTTCAACAGTTTTATCGAGTTGAATCTGGAAAAGGACGCCCTTCGCCGCATCTTTGCCGAGGTTTCCGATATCCGCGATATCGTCCGGAGCATCGAAGGAGTGACCAATCAACGCATCGTTCCGGGCGAGACTCTGCTTTTCATCGATGAGATCCAGAACTCCGTATCTGCGATTAAACTCCTAAGATATTTTTACGAAGAGATGCCGGGTCTCCACGTCATTGCAGCCGGTTCGCTGCTCGAAGTGCGCATGAAGGATGAAGGGTGGTCGTTCCCGGTGGGAAGGGTCGAATTCCGGTATCTGTATCCTGTGACGTTCGAGGAATTCCTTGAAGCGCTGGGCGAGGACCTTATCCTGAAGGAGATGCGCGGCCAGCGCATCGGCCGCACTATTCCTCAGCCTGTGCATGAAAAACTCCTGGGGCTGGTGGCGCTCTATATGACCGTGGGCGGTATGCCTGAGGCAGTCGGTCGCTATGTGGAGACGAAGAGCATCAAAGATGTCCGGGTCGTCCACGATGCGCTGCATTCTTCCTTTCATGACGACTTCGTCAAGTACTCGAAGCGCTCCGAGGTGGAGCATCTCAAACTCGTCTGGGATCGTGTCCCGTTTCAGATCGGCGTGCGCATCAAATATTCGCGTCTCTCCGAAGATCAGACGCGATCTAAAGATATTTCAAATGCATTTTCCATTCTCCATGAGGCTATGCTCGTCGAACGCGTCTGGCCCACGACGCGGACTCTGGCGCCTCTTGTGAAGAAGCCCAAGGCAGCGCCGAAGGCGCTGCACCTCGACATTGGGCTGTGCACGCATGTCTTGAATCTCACCGAAGATCAGGTCCGGAAGCGGTTGATGGATCCGGCGTTCGGCGGCGGATTGGCCGAGGCATTTGTGGGGCAGGAGCTGCTTGCGATGGACGCGCATCATCGCGTGACGCCGTATTTCTGGATTCGGGAAGAGAAGGATACGACCTCCCAGCTGGATTTTCTCCTGCAGAGGGGCGAACGGCTCATCCCGGTGGAGGTGAAGGCTGGGAGCCACGGGGCCCTCAAATCGCTGCATCAATACCTTTACCGCAGCGGCGCTGATTTCGGCGTGCGAATTTATGGCGGAAATCTGAATCTTGAACATCATGACGTGACATTGCCAGATGGGGTTTCGTTGAAATATGGATTGCTTTCCATTCCCCTCTATTCCGCGGGTTGCCTCGATCAATTCGATGTGGTGGAGAAGTAGTTAATCGCCTCACCATCGCATTGGTTCGCATTCCCATCGCTCCTTAATATTTAACTCATTGATATCCTTAAATATATCATCCCCGCTTTCAGCTCTCCCAAATCCCGCAACTTCCTCAAAATTCCGCCGATAACATATATGTTCGACCTTTCCCGCGCCCGTCCGGGCGCGCACAGGAGTCGGGGGATGTCCGACGACGTGAAAATAGTGGCCGAGCGGCCTTTGGCGCGTCCGAGAGAGGACGATACGCGGCCCTCCGTGATCGATCCATCTCTGCTTGATGAGGGAGGTGTTGACGCCTACGTGCGGGCCGGGCCGGTCGAGACCTTTTTCAGCGGAATAGCCGGGCTGGTCGGCTCCCTATTCCGCCCGAAGTCGACAGCGGCTGCGGTGGAGCCGCCCGAGGTAATAAACGAAGCCGAGGCTTTGCGCAGGGTGATGCGTTCCCACAAGGAAGGCCAGCGCGTGTTTGCGGCCAGGACCTACGGGGCCCTGTCGGAGAAGTTCATCGAGGGCTCTGCCGAGGTCTATCTCGGCGCTGCGGCCCTGCGCATGCTCATGAGGGATGCCAAAGACGGTGTGCGTTACGATGCAGCCGAGGCCTACAAGATGTTGTCGAAGAAATTCGTTCAGGGCTCTGCAGGAGTCTATCGCGAGGCCGAGGCCCTGCGCAGGCTGATGACGGACCCCGAGGGCGATGTGCTCAACAGATCCGCCGGTACCTACGGGAAGCTTTCGGAGAGGTTCGCAGACGCGTCGCCCGAGACCTGCAGAGAGGCGGCTGCCCTGCGCAGGCTGATGGCGGACACCGAACAGGGTGTACGCGTCCGCGCCATCCTTGCCTACCAAATGCTGTCAGATAGATTCGCAGAGGGTTCGGCCGAGGTCGCGCTGGGCGCCTCGGAATTGCGCAGGCTGATGAAAGATCCCGAATGGGATGTGCGCAGCGAGGCAGCTTATACCTATGGCATCCTGTCGGCGAAATTCAAAGAGGACTCGGCCGACGTCCATATGGGCGCCTTTCTCCTGCGCAGGCTGATGACAGATCCTGAAAGGGCGGTGCGAACAAATGCGGAGATTCATGGCTATGAGAGGCTGTGCATGAAGTTCGCGGTGGGTTCGCCCGAGGTCTATGAGGAGGCTGCGGCCCTGCGCGGGCTGATGATGGACCCTCAACAGAATGTGCGCGGTACAGCGGCGGATGCCTATGTCAGGCTTTCAGAGAGGTTTGCAGGGGCATCGCCCGAGTTCTATCGCGAGGCCGAGGCCCTGCGCGGTCTGATGAGGTACCCTGAACAGCGTGTGCGGAGCCTGGCAGCCCGTGTCTATTCGGCGCTGTTGAAGAAGTTCGCGGAGGGAGCACCGGAGATCCATGAAGGCGCTGCGGCAATGCGCGGACTTATGCTGGAGTGGAATCAGTCGGAAGATGTTGTGGCGGATGTCCTGGAAGCGTATGCGCGCTTTGCTCACAGACTCGAAGACAACTCACCTGAGGTCTACAAGGGCGCACAAACTATTATAGAGATTCTGAATCCCGGGTACAGCTACAAAATCCATTCGACAAGGGTGATTAAATCTGTGGCCCATATATATGGGTTGCTGGCCAGAAAATTCAGGGCAGAGGGTCCGGTCGCCAGTGCGGCTGACAAATCCCTGAGATGGTACATGGGGAATTGTAGTGATAAGAAATGCTTCGCCGGTGTTTTTAAGCAGACTTTTTATCACCTCTCCTCTGTCGGATTCTTCAAGGCCGGGTTCGAGTCCGGCAGCTGGGTAGCGGACCTGGAGCTCATGGGCTTTTCGGAGAAAGCCGCGCGCAACCTGCGCGGCTTTGCCGCTCAACCGGGTTTCATCGGATTTCGCGACTCGGTCATGACGGTCCTGGACATGCTTGGCGATTGGACCTTCGAGAAGATAGAAGTGATGAGCAGGGTGTTCGAGGCGACCGATCCCGGCAAGTGGAAGTCCGTGCGCAACACCCTTCGCACGCTCAGGGCCCTGACTGCGCTGGATTCGCTGCCGAAAGAGGTGGGCAGGGAGTTCTACAGATCACACAGGGATCTGGAAGGCGATACGCGGGCAGCCCTAAGGTCAGGTGTCGAGAAGACGCTCCTTGCATTCCTGCGCGAGAGGATCGGGGACGACAGGGCAGTGGACCTGCTCTTCAGGGACGGGCAGCCGGAGGGCAGGGAGTCCTCGAGGAAATGGCGCCATGCGCAGGAAGTCCGCGGATTCCTCTCCGACAAGGGCCTTCTGCTCCTGTTTGCCCAGTCCGCGTCGTTCATGGATGAGGAAGGGGTCCGGATACTCAGGTCGCTGATCTCGGATCTCGTCATGAGCCCTGTCCTTGAAGGTAATCTGCATTATCTGAAACGATACGACAGGATGCGGGATCAGCTCGGGTTTTCTCCTGATTTCGTGGGGCGCTGGCGCACGGAGTGGAAGAAGTTGCGTCATAACACTGGCGAGTCTGTCGACGAGAGCGAGGCGAAGGCCATTGTGATGGGACAGGCGGCAGGGCAGCTCGCCGTGCACGTGAACTCGACGCCGGGAGCGGACGGCGAATTCAAGGAGCTCCCGGACGGTCTGCGTGCGCTGACAGAGAAACTGAAGAGCGGCGATGCGGACATGGAGGAGGCGAAGCGGCTCCACGACATCATGGAGAAGGGGTACGCACAGATACGCGAGACCTACGGCGACCTCTTTGCCAATGCCCGCGTCGATCTCAAGAACCTCGTCACCGGCCTCACCAGGGGCGTGAAGACGGCGAAGAAGGCGGCGCTCACCGAGATAACCGGGCTGGTGGAAAAGATCGCGTTTCACGGCATGATCCCAACCGAGACCTGCCAGCGGCTATCGAGTCTCTACGCAGACTCGACGAACGGTCGCGGCCAGCCGCTGAACAAGCTTATGTGGGGCCAGTTCAAGCTGGCGAACCACATAATAGACGGCGAGGTGATGGCCAGGCGCATGCTCGAGGTGACGCGCGATGAAGAGGGCAGGGAGCACCTGCTCGTGGAGAGGGCCTATACTGCCGGCGGATTCGCGAGGCTTGCGGAGTTCGACGAGGACATTGTCGAGCATGCGCAGGGCCTTGGAATCGGCCGCGCTCGCGTCCACTTCCTCGACCGCCACGAGAAGCGCCCCAAGCCGTCTCCACTGGCCACCGGTGCGGTGATGTACAGGGATTCGATGCTCCCTGAGATCAATCCTGCGTTCGCGATGCCCTTCCGGCCGCTTGCGCCTTCGGTCGCAGCGGTGCCCATGATGTCGGCCGCAGCGATGCTCCGCACGGGCACATAAACCCGGACAACTACCAGTAACTATCAGATTGTTTCTGGTAACCCTCAAAACGATATCGTGATGAAGGTCTTGGTGGGGCCGAGGTGGAAGCTCACGTTTGGGGCGGTCCGCTCATGCATCGTGGTCCCCTCCGCTATCATCTGCAGGGCTGCCAGGACCGGGGATTTCTGCTCCTCGGGCGATTTCTCTTTCTCCTGGGCATAGCACGGTGCTGCGATGAGGGCCAGGCACGTACATATAAGGAATAAAAGGGTTTTCACAACGCCTCCACTATGATTCTCGGCAGACAAGGCTTGTTTGTTGCTCGGTTTCTCTAAAAAACCTTGACTTGAAAGCGGAATATGGGCTAGAGATGCCCGCCCCTCAGGGCAAATTGATTGATTAATAAGGGAGTTTCCCGTGTACGCAGTCATCAAAACAGGCGGAAAGCAGTACAAGGTCACCGAGGGCGCAAACCTCAAGGTCGAGAAACTCGACGGCGAGGCCGGTGCGGCGCTCATGCTCGACGAGGTCCTCTTCATCGGCGGGAACGGAACGCCGAAGATCGGCCGGCCGCTCCTCTCGGGCGCATCGGTCGAGGCCACGATCGTGCGCCAGGCGCGCGACAAGAAGGTCCTTGTCTACAAGAAGAAGAGGCGCAAGGGCTACGAGAAGAAGGTCGGCCACCGCCAGCCGTACACTGAGCTGAAGATCACGAAGATAAATGCGTAAGAAGCCGAGAGGCTGAGAAGCGAAGAAGCGAAGAAGCGGAGAAAGTGGGATAAGAGCATGGCACATAAAAAATCGGCAGGTTCGGCGAAGAACGGGCGCGACAGCAACGCCCAGCGCCGCGGGGTGAAGCGTTTCGGCGGCGAGTTTGTCCGCGCGGGCAACATCATCATAAGGCAGTGCGGCACCAAGATCCATCCGGGCGAGAACGTGGGGATCGGCAAGGACTACACTCTCTTTGCCACCGCGGACGGCGTCCTCAATTTCACCAACGGCCGCAACGACAGAAAGTTCGCGAACGTGGTGCCCGCCGCAAAGTAGCCGCTGCGGGCCTTAGTCTGAATAGAGACCCTCTGCCCGTCAGAGGGTTTTTTCTTGCGAGGCCGTAACACGTAACATGTGACAAGTGACCGGTGACCTCCGCATCTTTTTTATTATCTGTCACGAGTCACCAGTCACGAGTCACGGATTTTATGAAATTCATCGACGAAGCCATAATTGAAGTGACGGCCGGCGACGGCGGCAACGGGTGCGCGAGCTTCCGCAGGGAGAAGTACGTCCCGCGCGGGGGCCCGGACGGCGGCGACGGCGGCGACGGCGGGAGCGTCGTCTTCCGCACCGACGGCGGCCTCACCACCCTCATGGACGTGCGATACAAGAGGCATTTCAAGGCGGGCCGCGGGGGACACGGAAAGGGAAAACAGATGTACGGCGCCGCGGGGGAGTCCTGCCTGGTCCGCCTCCCCGCCGGGACAGAGGTTCACGACGCGGACACCGGAGAGATCCTGGCCGACCTGGACAGGCCCGGCATCGAATGGACGGCCGCCGCCGGCGGCAAGGGGGGGCTGGGCAACATGCGCTTTGCCTCCTCCACCCACCAGGCGCCGAGGGAGCACACGCCCGGGACGAAGGGGGAGAGGCGCAGACTCAGGCTTACGCTCAAGCTGCTGGCGGACGTGGGGCTCGTGGGGCTGCCAAACGCGGGCAAGTCCACGCTGATCTCCGCGCTGTCGAACGCGAGGCCGAAGATCGCCGCCTATCCCTTCACGACGAAGACCCCGTGCCTCGGGATGGCGAAGGGCCCCGACGGAGCGGGCTTCGTGATCGCGGACATCCCGGGGCTCATAGAGGGAGCGCACGAGGGCGCGGGCATGGGGATACAGTTTCTCAAGCACATAGAGAGGACGCGCATAATACTCCACCTCATAGACCCGACCGACCCTTCGCACGAGGACGCGGCGGCCGGCTACTCCGCCATCAGGGGCGAGCTCGGCGCGTACAGCGAGGAACTCCGCGGGCGGCCGGAGATAGTGGTGCTCACGAAGATGGACCTGCCCGAGGCGCGCGAGCGAAGGGCGGAGGCGGAGGCCGGGCTCAGCCGCGTCGGGGTTGGGCGGGCGATTGCGATATCGGCCCCCACCCACGAGGGGCTGGGCGAGCTTCTGACAGAGGTGGCGAAGGCCCTGCGGGGAGCAAAGGGACGGGAGGAATAGATGACCACTCGCACGCTGGCGCGCAGGATCGCGAAGATCGCCTCCGACCACAAGGCGATGGACATAGCCGTGCTGGACCTGCGAAAGCTCACGAGCTTCACCGACTTCTTCGTGATAGCGAGCGGGAGCTCCGACCGGCAGGTCCAGGCCATAGCCGAGGCGATAGAGGAGGGGCTCAAGGATGCCGGCCGAAGGCCGATCGGCGAGGAGGGGGTGCGCTCGGGCCGCTGGGCGCTCCTGGATTACGGCGACGTGGTGACCCACGTCTTCTACCAGGCGGACCGGGAACACTACCAGCTCGAGAAGCTCTGGTTCGACGCGCCGAGGGTGGTCTTCAAGGGCATCAACGGCTGAGCGAATTTTTCAGGCAACATTTCTGCGGTCCGGCCGAGACATGGGGCCGGGCTTTCAACCTTGATCGGGAGGCGCTATGTCCGACACCTATCGCGTGCAGTATCCTTTCAGGTCTTTTGACGAGAACATCCTGCCGGCAGCCCCTCAGGACGGGCCGTCCTTCATGCTCGGCGCCCTGGACCTCGACGGTTCGGTGCTCGCGCGCGGTCCGGAGGCGGCGGCCGACGACGGCGCCTGGGACCCGTTCGTACTCGGGGAGCCGCCGAGGGACTATCTGCACGACGTGAACGCATTGATGCGGCCCCTCCCCGGCATCGCGTCGCTCTTCGACGAGACCTCTGAGTTCCAGCCGCACATGCCTTCGCTCGCCGACCTCGTCGACCTGCGCATGCAGCGCGACGAGTTCGCGAAGATACTCTCGGAGATCCTCTATCTGAGGTTCGACGGCAACGTCGGCGCGATGGCCCGCGACGCCAAAGCGGCGCCGGAGGCGATGGCCCGTTATGCGGAGGGGTCGGCGCTGCCGAGGGGGCACGCGGAGGTCCACGCGATCGCGTCGGGGCTCTCGCTGGATCCGGAGGGGCTGGCTTACGCCTGGATCTACTCGTCGCTCCGGGGATTCGAGGAGGCGCGGCGCCACGAGGGGGCTGTGAACCCGGAGTTCTTCAGGATGAGGATAATGGCCCAATCGGCCGCCTTCCTCCTGGGGGACGAGATGCCGCAATTCGGGAGGCCGGTGGCCAGGCACGTGGCGGACGTGAGTTTCTCGAGTCTCGTGGACTTCATGATGATGTCGCTCAGGGCCGGATTCGACGAGGCCGGGGTCTACGAGATATTCTCCGACTGCGCGTCGTACTACCCGGCCGTGGTCAGCCAGATGCTGACCGATCCGGCCAAGGCTTTGAAGTGGTTCGGGGGAAGCCCGGGGAGGGACGCGGCCGCGATGACGATGATCTCCACGCTCCAGCTGAACAGCGGCAGCATCGAGGACGCGGTGACGCTCGACATAAACGCGGGCACCCTCCTGGATCTGCACAGGAACGGGGACGCGGAGTTCAACAGGGGGCTGGACTTCAAGAAACTCGAGTTTTTCGAAAGGGCGATGGCGGAATCGGAGGCGATCGATGGGGGACCTGAGAGGCTGAAGGATGTCGGCTTCGACGGGACCGTCGATGAGTTGCGCCGCGAGCTGTCGGGCGGTGCAAAGCAGCACTGGGTCGACGACATCCTCTCCGACCCCGCCTCCAGTAAAGCGGGCGGGGAGTTTAGGCCCGAGGCGATCGAGCGAATCCTCCAGAGGGTCTTTGCCGAGGCCATGGAGGCCCGCGACCCCCTTTTCATCGAGGACGCGCAGTTCCAGAACATCGCCGAGATGGGCAGGATGGTTCTCATGCTCGGCAACGACATCCCGCTGGAGTCCAGGCTCTCCTTCTACCACCTGCAGCACACGATCGCGCGCCTCAGGCGCGGCGGAGCCGCCGCGCAGGAGCTGCTCAACCGGTACGCCCCTTCGATGAAGGGGATCGTGGAGGCGGAGAGGGCAAAGCTCGACACGGAGGCCCCGACGCTCACGGCATCGCAGATGGCGGAGCAGATCGCCGACAGGCTGGGCGGGGAATACCGGCCGAATGCCAGGATGGATCTGAGGAACGCCGTGGCCTTCGCATATCTCGGGGTGCTCGCCGGGATCGAACCCGAGACCGCGATCGAGACCGCGGCCGCAGGCATGCCGGCCGGGAAAAACATCCATATGCAGGCGCTCGAGGGCGCCAGCGCGACGATCAAGATGGGCCACCCCTACAGGGCGGCCCTCACCGTGGCGGTCGCGGCGCGCCGCCTCGCCGAGGACAGGGACTGGTGCGGCGCCATGCAGCTCTATTGCGCGGGCGGAGACACGATGACGAGGGCCCACGAGATGATGGGGAGTTTTGGCCTTCCCGTGCATGAACTGATGATATGGCTCCGCTCCTATTTCTTCGACGCTGCGCACAAGGCATCGAAGGGGCGCATCCCGCGGAGCCGCAGGGCGGTCAGGGACCAGTTCAACGGCAAGATCAGCGACGGTCAGAGAGCTCTCGCGAGGCGGCCTCACCTTGCCGGCGTCTCCGGGGCGGACCTTCGCACCGGCGAGGAGGCGTGGTCGTCGTTCGCGGACGCGTCGCTCGCCCAGAGGCGGGTGGTCGCGGTGGAGCTCAGGCCGATAAGATCGATCTCGCACTGGGAGCCGACGGTCTTTTCTTCCGGCTCCTGGGCCCTCTCCGCAGGCGCGGCCGCGATGCCGGCATGGCGGTGAAACCGTGTCCGGGTCCGCTGTGAGTCCTGTGTGAAGATTCCTCTGGCGCGCGGCGTTTTTTTGGTGTGATCTCCTCTTGCGATGAAACGGCATCCCGCAAGGCGAATCGTTCGATCGGCGCTCGACCTCCTCTATCCCCCGCGGTGTCCCTTGTGCGGCGAGCGCTCCCGCTCGGCGCACTCCGCCTGCGCAGGGTGCGAGCCCAGGCTCAACCGGCTTGCCTCTGACGCGCTGATCGACCTCCCGTGGCGGGTCTGGGTGGGGAGGGCCCGCTCCTGTTTCGCCCATGAGGATCCGGTGAGGCGCGCCCTCTGGTCCCTCAAGTACGAGGGCGAGATCTTCGCGCTCCCGTTCTTCGCAAGGGAGCTCGAGCGCGCGCTCGGCGAGATCGGCGCGCACGACGCGGTCACCTGCGTGCCCATGCAGGGGCTCCGGGTCGTGGGCAGGGGAGCGAACGCGCCGGCGCTGCTGGCGAGGGCGCTCGCGAGGGGTTGCGGGATGCGCTTCGATCCCGGACTCGTCGTCCGCGTGCGCAGCGTGGAGAGGCAGGTGGGGCAGGGGAGGCAGGAGAGGATCGAGAACGTGAGGGGCGCGTTCGCCGCGAACGCGGGGCGCGCGAAGAAGATAGAGGGGAGATCGCTGCTCGTGGTCGACGACGTCATGACAACCGGCGCCACGATCAACGAATGCGCCCGCGCCCTCATGAAGGCGGGAGCCGGCCGCGTGGATGCAATCACGGTGGCGAGGGCACTGTGACAATGACCACCCTCTCCCTAACCCTCTCCCCTCGAGGGAGAGGGGAGGGTGAGGGGGCGAATTTACTCCTGGTGATATTCTGACATGCTTGACCTCCCGGCTTGCTGCGTGCTATCTTCTTGTAAATTCAAAGGATTCTTATGACATCGGAGCTGGAGAGGATATCGGAGATCGCCAGGGCCGCGGGCAGCATCCAGATGGAGCACCTGGGGGGGCAAAGGCGCGTCGAGCACAAGGACGCGTGGGACATCGTCACCGACGTGGACCGGATGTGCGAGGAGTTCATAGTCTCCGAGATGAGGAAGAGCTTTCCCGGCGACGACATCCTGGCCGAGGAGGGGGAGCGTCCGTCCGGAAAGGCGAGCCGCCGCTGGATAATCGATCCGCTCGACGGGACGATCAACTACTCGCACGGGATTCCGATATTCTGCCTCGCCATCGCGTCGGAGGTCGGCGGCGATATCACATCGGGGGTGATATACGACCCGAACCGCGACGAGATCTTCTCGGCTGAGAGGGGGCAGGGGGCGCGCCTCAACGGCCGTCGCACAGCCGTGTCCGCCACTGCGTCCATGGACAGGGCGCTTTTGGCCACCGGCTTCGCCTACAGCGTGCACAGGGAGGATGGGCTCACGAACCTCGACAACTTCGGCAGATTCGCGAGGAGGGCGCAGGCGGTGCGCAGGCCCGGCTCCGCGTCGATCGACCAGGCGTGGGTCGCCTGCGGCCGGGTGGACGGGTTCTGGGAGATGTTCTTGAAACCGTGGGACATGGCGGCTGGCGCCTGCATCATAGCGGAGGCCGGGGGCAGGGTGACCGCGTTCGACGGATCGCCCTTCGACCTGTACGGCACGGAGATCCTGGCATCGAACGGCAGGCTGCATGAGGGGATGATTCAAGTGCTCAAGAAACGTGACTCGTGACTAGTGACTCGTGACTGGCGTGAAACACAAGGTTTTACCAGTCACGAGTTACGAGTCACGAAAAGAGGTGTCCGATGATCGATCCCAACAAGAAGGACCCGATACCGGTAAGCGCGAGCGACGTCTGCTACCGCGCCTTCGAGCTCATCGCCGCGAAGCAGTACGCCGACGCGGAGAAGCTGCTCGCCGGGACCATGTCCCGCACCGACGACGACGCGGCAGTCGCGCTCTACCACTCGGTGATGGGCGTGCTCTTCAAGGTGCAGGGCGAGTTCAAGACCGCCTGGAAGCACTACGAGCGCGCTGAGAAGCTCCTGCCCAGGGACCCGGCCCTCAAGATCATCTCGGCCAGGCTCCTCATAGAGCAGTTCGCCGAGTACGACCAGGCGGTCCGCAAGGCGAAGAAGGTCCTGGATCTCATCCCCGGCAACCCTGTCTTCGCCCATCAGGCGTACACTACGATGGGGCTCGCCTATCTCAAGAAGGGCGACAGGAGAAAGGCGGCGGATATGCTGGGCAGGTCCATGGGCGACGGGTTCAAGGGGTTCGTCTCCGCGAAGAACATAGACCTCGCCCTCGTCGAGGGGCTGATGCGCCGCGGCGCCGCGCTGGAGGTTTGCAGGCGTTTTTTGTCGGAGGCGAATGAGTTCGCCGTCGCCTCGGGCGAGGAGGAGTTCGTCTCCCTGTTCTCGCGGCTCATGGAGGCATTCGACAGGGAGAACCCGGCCTTGGCCGGCGACGCCGCAGGGCATGCCGAGCCGGAGGAGATCACCGAAGGGACGCGATGAAGATCGAGCTCGTCGACACCCACGCCCACCTCACATTCCCGGAGTTCGAAAAAGACAGGGAGGAGGTCCTCGCCCGCGCCTGGGAGGCCGGTCTGTCCCAGATCGTGCTCGTGGGCGCAGGCGCGGGCCTCGAGGGCAACCGCGCGGCGCTGGACCTGGCGCGGACAGACCCGAGGCTCTTCGCCACGGTGGGCGTGCACCCCAACGATGCGGACAAGATGGACGACTCGTGGATCGCCGATCTAGAGGCTATGGCCCGGGACCCGAAGTGTGTGGCAATAGGAGAGATCGGTCTCGATTTCTTCCGCAGGCATTCCGACCCCGAGAGTCAGGCGCACAGGTTCCGCCAGCTGATGAAGCTCGCCATCCGCGTCGACAAGCCGGCGGTGATTCACGCGCGCGAGGCGATCGAAGAGGCGATGAAGGTGATCGAGGAGACCGGCGCCCCGAAGAGGGGCTGCGTGTTCCACTGTTTCTCCGGTGACCTCGCCCTCGCCAGGCGCATCGTGAAGGAGGGTTTTTTCATCTCGGTGCCGGGCGTGGTCACCTTCCGCAACGCGAAGGTCCTCAGGGAGGTCGTGGCGGGGGTCCCGCTCGAGAGGATCCTTCTCGAGACCGACTGCCCCTATCTCGCGCCCGAGCCGCACAGGGGCGGCCGCAACGAGCCGGCGTACGTGGCGGAGGTGGCCGGGGAGATCGCGCGCATCAAGAAGGTCGCGATCGAGGACGTCGCGCGCGTCACGACGCTGAACGCCAGGCGCCTCTTCGGGCTGCCCGGCTGCGAGATGGAGACGAGCATCGCCTACAGGATACGCAACTCGCTCTATCTCAACATCACCAACCGCTGCAACATGGCGTGCACCTTCTGCCCCAAGTTCACCGACTTCGAGGTCAAGGGCTACTACCTCAAGCTCGAGCACGAGCCGGACGTGGAGCAGATATTCCAGGCAGTGGGACAGCCTGAGACGTTCGACGAGGTGGTGTTCTGCGGGTACGGCGAGCCCACGCTCAGGCTGGAGGTGCTCAAGGTCATCGCGCGCAGGATGAAGGAGCGCGGCGCGAAGAAGGTGAGGCTCAACACCGACGGGCTGGCCAACCTCGTCTACGGCCGCAACGTGGTCCCGGAACTCGCCGGGCTCATAGACTCCGTGTCGGTCTCCATGAACGCGGCCGATGCGGCCTCCCATGCGTCGATCTGCCCCTCGAGGTTCGGCGAGAAGGCCTACGCGGCCATGCTCGATTTCGTCCTCGAGGCGAAGAGGTGCATACCCGAGGTGGTCGTGACCGTCGTTGCCCTGCCCGGCCTGGACATCGAGGCCTGCCGAAAAAAAGCCAATGATATCGGGGTCTTGCTGAGGGTCAGGGAGTACATGAGCGTGGGCTGAAAAAACCCCGCAACAAATATTCGACAGCGCCGAGAAAGTAATCGTCCGGCCTTTTTATTGCAGGCGGCCGGCGAGGAGGTGCGCATGGAGCCGAAAGATGTCTGCGTGAACAGGATAGTGGACCGCTATCTGGAGATAGCTGTCGAGGACGAAGATCTCGGTTGCTTTCTCAAGAGCCATGACGAGCGGGCGCCGTTCAGAATACTGGACCGTAACGATTTCTCGCTTCACGAGGGAGTCGAAGGAGGCGTGGCGTCGCTCTATTTTCAGGACGTGGTCGTCGATGCGTTCGTGAAAAAAGGGATCATGGAGCCGTCGAAGGCGGACGGCATCAGGATGTTCTTCAACCTCTACAACAAGCTCAAGATGGCGGGGAAGGTCCTGGAGAGGTGGAAGGAAAACGGGGCCGTGGGCGGCCTTTTATCGAGCGAGCTGGAGTTCAGCGCCGACTACTGGAAGCACGACGTCGTGGGGCACCTGGAGGGCGCGGGCATATTCAGCGACTCGAACATCCTGGGAATCGACATCGAGAGGATCAGGGGCTCCGGCTCCTCGAAGGGGGTCGGCTACCGGCTGGGCAAGGAGTTCTACGAGGTCTTCGACAATCTCTGCGGCATGGCGAAGATCGGCGGCGGGGGCGGGTGCGCCGAGAGGAAGTCCTATCTCAAGACCGACACCGGCAGGATGCCGGAGATCCTCCGGGGGCAGGCGAGGGAGGCGGTGGCGATGTACAACGGCATCGTGGAGTTTCTGGGCCAGTACAGGGATATCGAGTGCGAGGGCGACGGCTGCCCGGACAAGGACGAGTTCAAGGTCTACAGGCTCACGAGGGTCGAGGATGCGGCAGGCGGCGAGTAGTCTATGCCCGATCGCAAAAAAACCCCGGCATATGCCGGGGTTTTTTTATCGGTCGAGAGGGACCCTCTAGAAGTGCCAGCCGAGCAGTCCCAGGACGTTGGCCTGGAACTTCGTGCCGCCGTCGGTCACCTTGGTGTTCGGCACGTTGTTGACGGTCCTGTAATAGGCCTGCTGGAAGATCACGTTCTCGGTGAAGTCGATGGCGAAGAAGAGCCCCTTCCAGATGAAGAACTCCACGCCGCCGCCCACGCCGATGCCTCCGCCCCAGGCGCCGACCTTGTTGCCGTTGCCGTCGGCGTGCACGTAGAGCGCGTGGCCCGTGCCGCCGAGCTTGAGGTACGGGATGAACTTGACTGAGTTCGGCTGCCAGCCGGCCCGAGTGAAGTAGGGGAGCGTGGCCCTGCAGAAGAGCGAGAAGTTGAGGGCGTGCTCGCGGCCGTCCTGGATCGGGGTGTCGGGGGTCAATCCGTCGCCCACTTGGTCGGTGGCCATCCCGTATGTCATCTGCAGCATGGGGCCGATCCAGTCGGCGATGTCCCATCCGAAGGTGAGGCCCACCGCCGGTATTATGCTCCCGTCGAACTTGCGGTTGGTGACGAGGTTCTGGTCGTTGGTCGCCTGCATGAAGCCGCCGTGCGCCGCGATGTATGCCCCCTTGTGCCAGCCCTTTTCAGGGAACTCGGGGCGCGGGTTCGACTCCTTCTCCGCCTCCTTCTCGATCTTCGTTTCCTGCTCGGTGAAGGTCTTTTCTCCCGACTTCTTCGGCAGGTACTGCTTGGATATTGCCGATGCGTCCCTTGCGGCAAACGCCATGGCTGCGAGCGCCGCGATCGCTACAACGAAAATCCTTTTCATGAGCCCCCCTTGTGATGAATTTCCAACTCCTTATCAGGTTCTGATATGCTGTCAAGAGCTTGAATTTCTATGGAATTCGAGGCCAATAAATCGTGGACAAAGCCGACCGGATTGGCTAATTAGGGCAGCCCTTGAAAGCCGTGACTCGTGACTCGTGACTCGTGACTCGTGACTCGTGACTGGTGACTCGTGACTGGTGCACTGGGTTCAGTATTGTTTGGAATTTGGTGCTTGGGATTTGGAATTTGTTTTAAAGACGGTGGCTATGGCGCAGTCCCGACGACCGCATGATTTTTCGAATGTCGAAAAATCATAGGCGGCGTCGAGGACCCGCTGGAGCTTACCGGAGGTAAGCGCAGGAGGGCGGCAACGGAGTGGGCAAATCCCACCAGTTTTGGTTTTCAATTTTATTTGGGATTTGGAATTTGGAATTTGGAATTTGTTTTTAAAGATGGTGGCTATGGCGCAGCGGCTAGCGCATCTGACTGTGGCTCAGAGGGTCGTGGGTTCAAATCCCACTAGCCACCCCAAAAGAAAGGCGGGAGGGATCACCCCTCCCGCCTTTCTTTTGAGCAGAAGACATTTTCCGATCGGAATGATTTCAACTCATTTTCCACCGGGGGCCGTCCCCTTTTTCGGGTCACTGCATGAAAACTTTTTTAATTTGATAACAATCGGCCAATGAGGTTATCTACACGAAGAGGTAAAAATATGAAACAGTGGTATGAAAGGTTATATGAAAATTACGCACACAAATACGACAACGAGTGTTTTGTCCAGGGCACTATGGGCGAGTGCGATTTTATTGAACAGGAGATAGCCCGCGATAAATCGTTAAAGATCATAGACATCGGTTGCGGCACCGGCCGCCACTCGATTGAGTTGAAAAAAAGAGGATATAGTGTGACCGGAGTCGATCTTTCCGAGAACCAGATCAAATGGGCAAGGGAAAAGGCACAGGAGTCAGGATTGACCATTGACTTCCAAATACAGGACGCCCGCGATCTTTCCTTTGACGGTGAATTTGATCTGGCAATCATGCTGTGCGAAGGCGGGTTTTCTCTCATGGAGACAGATGAGATGAACTTTGAGATCCTCAGGAACGCAACAAAGGCGCTGAAAGACAAAGGCAAGTTCATCTTCACCACATTAAACGGACTGTTCCCGCTGTTTCATTCTGTCAATGAATTCTATGAGTCGGCACAGAAAGAAGGCCAGTCCCAGTGTAAGGACTGCTCATTTGATCTTATGACTTTCCGTGACCATAACACCGTTGTGCTCGAGGATGATTTGGGCAATAAAAAAGAGTTGCAGTGCAACGAGCGTTATTACGTGCCAAGCGAGATAACATGGCTTCTCAAGACGCTCGGGTTCAAGAAGATCGATATCTTTGGTGCAAAGCTCGGAGCGTTTTCAAGAAACGACAAGCTGACCAGCGATGATTTCGAAATGCTCGTCGTTGCTGAAAGATAGGCCCATAAAAGGACGTCCATGGGGAATAGGTTCGCAAATTGTCCCTTAAAGCACCCCAAAAAATACCCCCAACCGGCGGTATTTTTTTGGGGTTGTCAGCAGGTGATGGAAACGCGTGAGTTGATGTCATGATAGTTTTTGAAATGAGATAGTCAATAACCCATCTTCGCGAGGACCTTCTTCGATATCCCGACGATCGTCGAGAGCTCTGTCCCGAGCGAGCTCAGGCTCGCAGGGCAGCTCTCGCAGTCCCAGACGTTCGACATCAGCACGTAGCAGACGTCCGAATCGGGCTTGTAGCGCATTTCCGTAAGATACCCTTCCTGTGCACCTCCGTGCCCGTAGCCCACCGATTCCATATGCTCGATGCCGAGGCCGTATGTCGACGTGCCGATGCTCGGGAGGCCGTCCATCATCGCTGCAACCGTCTCGCTCGTGAGGCCGGCCTCCCCGTGGAAAAGCCTTTGGCACCACGTCGCGAGGTCAAGGGGCGTCGTGATGATGTTGCCGTTCCCGACGAATGCCGACATGTTGGAGAGGGTCACGTCCGAGAGCTCGTCGTTCATCCACATATAGCCGGATACGAAAGGATCAGGCAGGGTCTTATCCGTCCCCTCCCACGGAAGGGTCGTATCGTCGAGGCAGTTTGGAGTCAGAAATTCATCGCGGATAAAATCAACGTAGGACTTTCCGGAGACCCGCTCGAGAATCAGCGCGAGCAATGAATATCCCGTGTCCGAATACCTGTACTGCGAATCAGGCGCGCCGTCGAAGCCGACCTGGTCGTCCCTCGATATGACGCCGAAGAGTTCGTCGAATGTGAACTGATGACCGCCGTCCCCGGCAAGCGTGTACTCGATGTAATTGCCGTTGACGTAGGGCTCCGACCGGGAGGCGTCGTTTTCTACGATGTCCTGATTTGTCAGGTCGAATACGCCGGCGCGATGCATGAGGAGCATTCTGATGGTGATCCGGCCCTTGTTCGGGATGTCGTATTCGGCGGCGTCCGGAACGTACGACGAAGTCGTTCCCGGAATATTGTCCGTGATGTAATGCTCGATATCGAGCTTCCCGCGCTGCTCGAGCAGCATTATGCCGGCGGCGGTGAAGGTCTTCGTGACGCTGGCCGCGCGAAAGCGATGAGACCTGCTCATGCCCTCTCCCATCCCTGTGGATATGAAATAGTCGCCCCTGGGCGAGATTATCTGCATGGCGAGCCCGCCGCCGAAATTTGTTTTGCCGGCTGAGTACGCCTGCCATTCCGCATCGAGGATCTCCTGGAGGTCGGCCTGACTGAAGCCCCCTGAGCTGCAGGCGCACATGAATATAACCGACATGATCGATAGGAGTATTTTGTTCATTGTTCGCTCCCTTCAGCCGGACTTATATCAAATTTCGGCGATAGGCGAAACCGCGTCACATCCCCGTCATACATATCCCCGTCGGACGGAGCAATGATAAGTGTTAGATATATATGGGATTCATAAGTCTGAACACTGCAACACAAAACTGAACAGCCCTGTGCACAATCACTGTTGTCCAGCGTCAAATCCCCTCAATTCCTCACGGTATTTTTCAGTCCATATCTGGCATCGATCGTGCAATAAAACGCCGGATCATTGCAAGGCATCGCAAGGGCATCCTTGAGGAGAAATTGCAGGAGCATGTTTGTCCGCAATTGAAGAATGAGCCTCACTTTGGCTCCAACATCAAGCGCCTCAGGGATTGGCATCCGGCCACATGGCGTTATCGCGTAGGCGACTGGCGCTTTTTCTACATAATCGACGAAGAGACAAAGGTCGTATCGATGATCGCAGCTTCCCACCGCAAAGAGGCTTACAGAGAGAGGCCCTGATCATTCGCGAGAGTAACGCTTTGGCGGGCAGGCAGGGGTTCTCCAGTTTCAGGGCCTCTCTGGCCCGCGTCCCGCTTGAGCCTTCCGCATATACACCTGGGAGACCCCGGTCGGAGCGTCATCGTCGGTTCATCAGGTATCTGCAGGTGGCAGGTTCGATGTCGTGTCAGAACGGTTGACCTTCCCTTGCTTCGATGCGATGGGATGGGCATGACCGACGCCATAACGATTCACCCCATCGGCATCATCCGCACCCCCTACGACGAGCCGAGCGGCATGCCGATCCAGGGCCGCTTCAAAGACGACGTTACGGGCCGCGCGGAGCTGTTCCCTGAATACTGGGACGGCCTCAAAGACCTCGATGGATTTTCCCATGCGATCCTGATCTGTCACTTCAACAGGGCCAAGGAGGCGAAGCTTCGCGGCCGTCCCTTCCTTGAGGATGAGGAGCACGGCATCTTCGCCATCCGCAGCCCAAACAGGCCGAACCACATCGGCCTTTCGGTCGTGCGCCTCCTGAAGGTGGAGGATGGCGTGGTCGTCTTCGGGGAGGTCGATATCCTCGACGAGACGCCGCTCATCGACATCAAGCCATACGTGTCGCACTTCGATGCCCGGGAGAACGTGAAGAACGGCTGGATCGAGAAGCATTTTGAGGACGGCAGTTATCCGAAGAGGGTCATCCGACGCTGAAGGACCATGTCAATCGAGGCTGCTTGGGTAGATTCTAAAATCATGCGATAAAGCGCCCGCCTCAAAAAGCCCCGGGGAACGGGGGGTTTCTTTTGAACGGAACAGCACCGTTCAGGGTGAAGCGGTGAACAGGGCGCCGAGATTCACCTTCTCCCATCCCGAGAGGCCAGGGGTCCTGAGCCAGATCGTCCTGTCCGCAGGCAGCGCCACTACCTGGTAGACGCTATAATCTGGGAACATCGGCACGCCGTGCCCGGCCATCAGGTAATCGGCGACCACGGTATCGTAGAACCGGTTGATCTCCGCATTGGCCAGGATGCCGTACTGCCTGCCCATCTCGCGCCAGCTTCCTGAGAGGGCCAGCACGTTGAACCTGTTGCCGCTGCCCTGACCCGTCGTCTGGTAGAGCGCCACTCATGTTTTTCAAGACGCCTCATCCGGGCCTGCCATGCGTTCAGTCACAGGCATCCGGCAGCTTCGATGATCGATGCCGGCACCTCGCTTGCGTTCGACACCTTCACGTTGTCGATGAATGTCATGTTGAAGGGGGCGCCCGGGTAGTAATCGTTCGTGCAGATGTCGTAGAAATCCAGATGATCGCGCAGGTAGTTGCTTTCAAAAACCAGATCCCCGTACGGCACGCATCCACCCATGTCGGCGCCGTACGGCACGATGCCCGTGGTGAGGCAGAGCTCGGGGAATGAGGAGTCCTTGAGGCACGGACCGAAGTCCACAAACCCCTGCGGGTTGCCCAGCGATACGTTTTCCTTGAGAGTGACGTAACGGCTGCCGCCATCGGTATAGAACGTATTGCCGCCCGCCTCCGGGCGCTTGTTCATCGCCACGTTGCCCGAGATGACCTGGCCGTCCGCCAACGAGGTCCCCTGAAAGCCGGTGGTGTAGATGGCGCCGCCGTCCCAGAGTTTCTCGAGAAAATACTGCATCTTATTGTTGAGAATCTGATTTCCCTGCGCCGCGGAGGGCGTGTCGTAGACCCCCCATTCATACTGCGTCGCGTGCGGCAGCCCCGGAAAGCCTCCCGGATCGAGCAGGCCCCAGCCCCATCCGATGGCGATGCCCGACCAGGGGACGTGCATTATGTCGTTGTGCTCGACCGTGGAGCGCGTCGTGAAGCCGATGTAGATCCCCGGGGCGTCGTAGAACTCCTGTCCCGCGTACTCGATGAGGTTGTTTGCGATGCGGTTGTCCCTGGTGAGCTGCGAGTCCGTCTCGGGGTGATGATCCTGCAAAGCGATCCCGCCGAGCTGGATGGCAGCCGCGGAGGTGTCGGTGAAGGTGTTGTTCACGATCTCGTTGTTTTGGCTTCCGGTCCCGAAGTTGAGCGCGACCGCGCCCATGTGGGCGAAGGCGTTGTCCTCGAAGGCGATGTCCTGCGCGTATAGGAAGCTCACGTTGCCCGGGATGCCCACCGCGTTCGGGTCGTGTCCTATGATGTTGGGAGAGTGATCGGTCCCCACCAGATGGAAGCCGCTCTGGTCAAGGGCGTAGCCATCGGCGCCGTTGGGCCCATACCACGTCGCGTACATGAAATTCAGGCCCTTGAAGCCGATATTGCTCACGGGTGAGGAGGCGTCGCCTGCCGCATCCACCAGTTTTTCCAGCACCGGCAGCTCAACCTCGGCGGCGGCCATGTCCTCGCCCGCGCGGGGGATGTAATAGAGGGTCTTCGTGCCCGGGTCCAGATACCACTCGCCGGGCTCGTCGAGGAACTCATAGGCGTTCTCCCACCAGCTCAAAAGATGAAAGTTCCACGGATAGGGGAAGACGTTTGCGTTCGTCCAGCAGGGGGTGGCCATGATCACTGAATAGTCGACGATGTTGTCGATGACCTCGGCGACCGGGCAGCGCATCATCTTCCACTGCGTGACGGTGACCGCCTCCACCAGGGCCGGATTGCTCCATGTCGGCGGGATCTGCGGGTCGGTGCCGATGAGATAGAAGTACTTGTACCCCGTATCGCCGGGGAAATAGTAGTTGGGATAGTCCGGGGTGCGGGCCCGCGTCGCTCGCCGGCCGTTCGCGTACAGCTGCCGAGGCATCGTATCGGCGATCACCTGTGCCTTCCAGATGTTCAGTGCGGCGTCATGGAGCGTCCAGCCGCTCACCTGCTCTGCGCCGGAGATCACGACCTCCTCTCCGGGGGCCGACTGATAGGTGATCTCCGCGTCCTTGGCCCCGGAGTCGCTGCCATTGAAGGTCAGCGGTTCGGCAAGCCTGTACGTGCCCCCCTTGATGTTCACGTTGATAGAGCACCTGCCGCGATCCTTGTGAGAGCGGATCACATCCCGCGCATGCGCCAGGGTGAGAAAGGGATGTACCTCGTCACCGCTGGCCGAGTCGCTTCCGTCGGTCGCGACCCAGTAACTGATCACGCAGGGATTTTGATCGCAGGCTGATATGAGGCACAAAAGCAGCGCCATCATCAAGGATACACCGATCAGGCCGGCAGTCTTCTTCATGTTCAGATCTCTGTGCCATCTTATGACGACATTACCATCCCCGTCCATTTCCTTTATACGGTCCGCGTTCTCTGCTTTCATGCCGCTATCTCCGCTCAGGCTGTTATAAAATCGTACAACAGGCCGCCCGCCTCAAAAAGCCCCCGGGAAACCGGGGGCTTTTGATTTGGAGAAGGGGCAGATCCCGCCATGTCACGCTGTCAGGTCCGATCGCCTCGTTATTTGCGGCTGACCTTTTCAGCGCGAGGGCCTTTTTCACCCTGGCCTATCTCGAACTCGACCTTGTCGCCTTCCTTGATCGGCCCGTTCTGCACGGCGGTGGAGTGCACGTAAAGATCTTTTCCGCCGTTGTCCGGAGTGATGAATCCAAAACCCTTCGCTTCATTGTAAAACTTGACGGTGCCGGTATCCATACGATCTCCTCCTCAGGTTTCTGTTATAGGGCAATCTCTGACTATGTGAGAAGGTATGTACGCGTTTTGATGGAGATTGGCAACAATCATTCCATCCCCCTGAAAATCGGTCAGTTTGAAGCAGGCAGGAAGGGGGATTCCCCTCATCTGCCGATGCCCACGCAGCCCTTGCGCTGGTCGCTTCTCGGGGTGTACAGATATCGCATTGAAAAGGCATCCCCACAATTCGAGCCGGCAGCGGGGTGAGGGTGACGGTCGGCCTGCGGCGCCCCGCCTGATCGACCTGCTGCGGTCGCTCAAGCTCACGAACAGGGAAGCGCGAAATCTGCTCGATTCGGGCAAGGTCCTGTACTGCGGCGTCCCCACAGCGGACGGTGGACGGGAGGTGGACGTCGCGCGCGTGGTCGTGCAGCGCAGCGCGCCGCGCATCCGGCCTAATCGCGACCTCGCCATCATCCACCGCGACCCGCACATGGTCGTGGTGTACAAGCCGCCCGGGATGATGTCGGTGTCCGCTGTTGGCCGGCGCGACGTCAAAAGCGTCGTCGGCGCGGTCCGGCATCTTCTCGGAGCGGCCTTTCCGGTCCATCGCCTCGACGAGCCGACCTCGGGCCTGATGATGGTGGCGCTGACCGAGGAGTGCCGGCGCCGCATCAAGGAGATCCTCTTTCACCACAGGGTGGAGCGAAGCTACCTCGCGCTGGTCAGCGGCTCATTCCCAAAGGAGCCGTGCACCGTGCGGACACAGCTGGTGCGCAACCGGGGCGACGGCCTCCGCGGCAGTTCCGCGGATGAGGGCGAAGACGGCGCCAGGGAGGCCGTTACGCACCTGAGGCTTCTCGAGCGCCTCGGCAGGAATGCGTCGCTCGTCGAGGCGAGCCTGGAGACCGGCCGGACCCATCAGGTTCGCATTCACCTGAGCGAGAAGGGCTATCCGATCCTCGGCGACGATCTGTACGCGCCGCCTGCGGCCCGGCGGGCGGCTCCCCGCCTTGCGCTTCACGCCTTCAGGCTCGGGATCAGGCACCCGTTCACCGGCGCAAAGCTCGCGTTCGAGGCGCCGCTCGCCGACGATCTGGAGGCGCTGCGCCGACGCCTGCTGCGCGGGCAGGGAGAGCCCCGCCCGTCCTGATGCTCCTCTTTACAAGGTACGGAGGATGTGGTGAGAACGCGCCCATGATAAACGCCACCCAGATCCGAGTCGGACATATGTCGACAACGGGTCGGTCTTCAGGGTGCCGCTTTTTATCAAGCCGGGCGACGTCGTCGTGATCGATACGGAGACGGGCGACTACTTTGAAAAGGGATGACGATTCACGAGGCGTATTCGCAGGCGCCCTCGGGCTTGCGATTGTGGGCCCGCCACCAGTGTGAGTGGTGGCGCCCGGTATAGCGCTCCCAGTTGAAATCGAAGATCCTCTTCTCGCGCAGGGCCTTCGGTCGCCATGGTGGCCTCGCCGGGCAACTGGGTCCTGGGCTTTCTGATGTACAACCTGTGGTCCTTTGCAGGCTACGACGACAGGGCGAGCGTCAACCAGTTCCTGCTGCAGACCTTCCTCAATTACAATCTCCCGAATGGCTGGTATCTCACGACGGCCCCGTTCCTTTCGGCCAACTGGAAACTCCCCATGGGCGATCGCTGGATGGTGCCTGCGGGCGGCGGCTTTGGGAAGATCGTTCGCACAAAGCGGCTCACCCTAGATCTGCAGGCGCAGGGGTTCTATTTCGTCCGGAAACCGCGCTCTGAGGCGGAATGGTCAATGATCTTTCAGCTCAAATTCCTCTTCCCCAAGACCCTCCTAGGGTATCGCAAGTCCATTGATTCGCCGGAGCCGGCTCAGTGAGCCTCGGCGTCCACGGCCAGCGATGTCTGCAGGTCCATCAGCGGCTGCTGGGGGACCCTGATGAACCTGCTGTTCGGCCGGTCCAGCGATGCGATCAGCGTGATCACGATGGAGAATGAGACGGCCAGGATAGGCGTTGCCCATGATTTTTTTGCAGAGCCCGAGACGCCTGCCTGGTAGCCCACCCCGAGCATGCTGAGGATGACCAGGAGATAGAGCACCGCCCAGATGCCGAGGGGAATCCGGGCCTGCAGCCCGATGGCGACCCTCTGCCAGTGAAGTCCGATCAGTTCGTTGAGCGATTCGACATAAAGGGCGCCGATGTCAGAGTTCATGTCCTTGCGGGCGTTCACGACTGCGAGCTCCCAGAGCCTGCGCTGGATCTGCTCCGAGCGGGTCATGGACTCCTTCACCTGATCGATGTCGCGCGACCTGACCGCGGCCACGCGAAGGTCCACGTACTCCTGAAAGAGCCTTCTCGCCTCGTCGCGGTCCGGCTCTGCCAGGAAATCGGAGCGCGCATAGGCCGTGCGGATCGCGCCGGCATCGTCGCGCACCAGCGCCTTGCGGGTCTCGTACCGCTCGTAGACCATCCCGAATGTGAAGGCCAGGATGAAGGCCAGAAGGCCCAGGATGGCGGCGGAAATCGCGGAGACCTGCGATTCCTTCTCATCCTTCATGCGCAGGTGGGCAGCATACCCCAGCCGCCGTCCCGCCCTGATCGCGATCACGACGATGACGGTCGTAAACACCAGCATTGCGAAGATGAGTATGCTGCCGATATCCATTCAGACCTCCCGAATCCGGAATGCTGTCCGTCCTGCCCTTTGATCGTTGCAAGGTAACCAGAATTTATATATGTGACAACAGCATTTCGCCGATGCTCCTCAAGCACCTGCTGTCGTATCTGCCGTCGGATAATGTCCTGACGAGTCGTCCTCATCCTGGCGACACAGTCGGTCACGGCGGTCGTGGCCTATGCCCTTGTCTCGATCGTGGGATCGTATATGGTCGCCCTCCTGATGGGAAAAACCGGAGGCTCCTATGCCGAATGAAAAGACGAAGGAACAGCTGAGGCTGGACGAAGCGCGCGAACAGAAGGTCCCGTGGAGAAAGTGGGGGCCATATCTCTCCGAGCGGCAGTGGGGGACGGTCCGCGAGGAGTACAGCGACGACGGCAACGCGTGGCAGTATTTCAGCCACGACCAGGCCCGCTCGCGCGCGTACCACTGGGGCGAGGACGGCCTGGCCGGGGTCTCCGACGACCACGGGCAGCTCTGCTTCGCGCTCGCCCTCTGGAACGGCCGCGACCCGATCATCAAGGAGCGGCTCTTCGGGATGACAAACAGCGAGGGAAACCACGGCGAGGACGTGAAGGAGTACTACTTCTACCTTGACTCCACTCCCACGCACTCGTACATGAAGTACCTCTACAAGTACCCGCAGAATGCCTTCCCCTACGACGAGCTGGTCGCCACGAACAAGAAACGGACGCGCGCGGAGATGGAGTACGAGCTCCTCGACACCGGAGTATTCGACGAGGACCGCTACTTCGACGTCTTCGTCGAGTACGCGAAGGACACGCCGGAGGACCTCCTCATCCGGATCAGCGTCGCCAACCGCGGCCCCGAGGCGGCCGACATCGACCTGCTACCCACGCTCTGGTTCCACAACACGTGGTCGTGGGCCGAGGGGGAGCCGAGGCCGGCGCTCAAAAAGCACAAGGGCATGGAGGGGATCGGCGTCGTCGAGGCCTCGCATGAGAAGCTCGGCAACCGCTACCTGTACTGCGAAGGGGACGCGCCGCTGATCTTCACCGAGAACGAGACGAACAACAAGCGGGTCTTCGGCACGCCCAACCGCTCTCCGTACGTCAAGGACGGGATCAACGAGTTCGTCGTCCACGAGAATCGCAAGGCAGTCAATCCGGACGGGACGGGGACGAAGGCCGTTGCCCGCTATCGCCTCCGCGTGGGGCCGGGCGAGACCAAGGTCGTGAGGCTCAAACTCACGGCGAACGCGCCGCAGAAGGCAGCGCCCTTCGGCGTCCGCTTCGACGAGATCATGGCGACCCGCCAGCGCGAGGCGGACGAGTTCTACAGATCCATCACGCCGCCCAAGGCCACGGAGGACGAGGCGCGCGTCATGCGCCAGGCGCTCTCCGGCATGCTCTGGTCCA
The DNA here is from genome assembly GCA_016927275.1 of Pseudomonadota bacterium. NCBI lineage: Bacteria > Pseudomonadati > Pseudomonadota > Pseudomonadota bacterium. The sequence continues at coordinate 35,298 of JAFGMW010000095.1, read as the reverse complement.
AGCAGCACTATTTCTTCGACCTCGACATGTGGCTGGCGGAGCACGGGGCTAACCCGGCGAATCCAAGGGCGCGGGCCATCCGCAACAAGGAATGGTTCCACATGGTCAACGACGACATCATCTCCATGCCCGACAAGTGGGAGTATCCCTGGTACGCGGCGTGGGACCTCGCCTTCCACTGCGTCGCGCTGGCGTCGGTCGACCCTGACTTCGCCAAGTCGCAGCTCGACCTCCTCTTCAACGAGCTCTACCTCCACCCCAACGGCCAGATCCCGGCCTACGAGTGGAACTTCAGCGACGTCAATCCCCCGGTCCATGCCTGGGCCTCCTTCTACATCTACAACATGGAGAAGGCGAAGCGCGGAGAGGGCGACGTCCATTTCCTCAAGCGCGCCTTCGGGAAGCTGATGCTCAACTTCACCTGGTGGGTCAACCGCAAGGACCGCTTCGGGAAGAACGTCTTCGAGGGCGGGTTCCTGGGGCTCGACAACATCGGCGTCTTCGATCGCTCGGCGCCGCTGCCGACGGGCGGCTACCTAGAGCAGGCGGACGGCACCGCCTGGATGGCCCTCTTCTGCCAGAACATGGCGGAGATCGGCGCGGAGCTCAGCGTGTACGATCCGGTCTACGAAGACCTGACGATGAAGTTCATGGACCACCTGATGTGGATATCGATAGCCATGAACAGGATGGGCGGGGAGGGCGAGGGGATGTGGGACGAGGAGGATGGGTTCTACTACGACGTCCTTCGCATGCCCGACGGGACCGCGAAGCGCCTCAAGGTCCGCTCGATGGTGGGCTTGCTGCCGCTGTGCGCCACGACGATCGTCGAGAAATACCAGCGCGATCACATGCCGAAGCTGATGGAGCACTTCCAGAACCGCATCAAGCACCGGCCCGAGATAATGAAGTCGGTCCACGCGACCGGGCCCGGGCACTTCGGCTGCGCGGAGCGCGGGATCATCGCGCTGGTCAACGAGGAACGGCTGCGCCGGATCCTCGCCCGGATGCTCGATCCGAACGAGTTTCTCTCCCCTTACGGCATCCGCGCCCTGTCTCGCGAGCACGCGGAGCACCCCTACGAGATCAGGGTGGGCCACGACAAGTTCACGGTGAACTACCTGCCGGCCGAGTCCGACACCGGGATGTTCGGCGGGAACTCCAATTGGCGCGGCCCGATCTGGCTGCCTGTCAACGCCCTCATCATTCGCGCCCTGCAGCAGTTCTATCTGTACTATGGCGACAACTTCAAGATCGAATGCCCGACAGGCTCGGGCCGGATGATGAACCTCTACCAGGTCAGCAAGGAGATCGCCGACCGCCTCTCGCGGATATTCCTCAAGGACGGCCAGGGCCGCAGGCCCGTGTTCGGCGGGGCCGAGAGATTCCAGCGAGATCCGAACTGGCGGGACAACATCCTCTTCTACGAGTACTTCCACGGCGACAACGGCGCGGGACTCGGCGCCTCGCACCAGACCGGATGGACCGGGATCGTCGGAACCATGATCCAGCTCTACGGTTTCATCGATCCGAAGCGGATTCTCGAGGAGGGAAAGGCCGCCGCGTTCAGGCAGGTGGCTGCCGGGCGCTGAAAGGAAACAGCGGGTAAGATATGGCCGCGTGGCCGAAGGCACCGATCATCTACGAGATCAGCACATGGGTCTGGCTCGAGGAGCTCTTTGCGAAACACGGGCGCGCGGTCACGCTCGCGACGGTGCCGAAGGAGGAGTGGGGCGCGATCGGCTCATTCGGTTTCGACGCCTGGCCAGGAAACGAGACCTGCAACAACCTGATCGCATGGTGCTGGGACAAGGGCCGGAAGAGGCACCTGGTTGTCGTCAATTTCTCTGACGCCGGGGCAGAGGCGAGGATCAGGGTCCCAGGTGGGTTTTACGGGTTTGAGCGGCCTCTCGCGCGTGCGAAGTGCAGAGCGAGAAGCGCGCCGATCGCGGCCATCGATGCCAGGATTCCAGAGAGGACCCTGTCTCGCGGTCGAGGCGTCTCACGCGCAAGGGAGCATCCTCCGCCGCCTCCGTCGCCGCCGCAGTCTACGTCGTTCACGGTGAGGACCGCCGAGGCGCTCACCGGTTGAGATATCGAATCGCTGGAGGCGGTCGCCGTGTTCGTGATCGTGCCGGCAGCGGTCGGCCTCACGACGACGGCGACTGAGGCGCTGTCGCTTGCATTGAGCCTTCCGAGGCTGCATGACGCTTCGCCGGATTCGCACGCCCCTTGGCTTGCCGATGCCGAAACAAATGCCAGTCCGCCCGGCATCGTATCCATGACGACGACGTTTTCCGCAGCGCTGCTCCCGGTGTTCGTCACCACGATGGTGCAGGTCACGTCGATCCTGCACTGCGCCGTGTCGGGCGCCACCGCCTTTGTGATCGAGAGGTTTGCGGACACCGGCGCCGCGCTGCCCGTGCCGCTGAGCGCGACCCTCTGAGGGCTGTCGGCCGCATCGTCTGTCACCTCGATTGCGCCGGCCTTGGCGCCTTCGCTGCTCGGGCTGAACGAGGCGCTTATCGTGCAGTCGGCTCCGGCCGCCAGCGCTGCGGGGCAGTCGTTGGTCTGGCTGAATTCGCCGCTGGCCGTGATCGCGGTTATGTTGAGCGGCGCCATTCCGCTGTTGGTGAGGGTTATCAACTGCGGCGGGCCTGTGGTGCCGACCTCCTGGCTGCCGAAGTTGACGCTCACAGGCACGAGCCTCACGGAAGGCATGGGAGGCACGCCCTTGCCGCCGAGCGGCACGGTCTGAGGGCTTCCGGATATCGCGTCGTCGTATATCTCGACCTGCGCTGTCTTGTCGCCCACGAGTAAAGGTCTGAAGACCACGGTGACCGAGCAGGACAGCGAAGGCATGACGCTGCTGCCTGTGCAGCCGTCAATGGAGATTTCGAAATCGCCCGCATCGGCACCGGCCAGCATGACTGTGTCGACGTTGAGAACCGCCTCGCCGGTATTGGTCGCCGTGATCTCCTGCGGATCGCTTTCGCTGCCGACGAGCTGATCGCCGAAATCGATGTTCATGGGGAAGATCGCCACGTCGGACGCTATGCCGGTCCCGAAGAGGGGCAGAGTATCGGGGCTGCCCGATGCGGCGTCGCTTGTTATCTCCACATGCGCCTGCCTGCCGCCCACGCCGCCGGGCGAGAACTCGACGTCGAACGAGCATGTGTCGTCCTGCGCGACCGTTGCGCCGGAACAGCCGTCGCCCGCATCCGGGATCGTATAGTCGGCGGCAGAGGGCCCGGCCGGGACTATGGTCGCTATCGTCAGGTCCGCCCCGCCGACGTTCGTGAGCACGAAGGTCCTGGTGTCGCTTGTCCCGACGAGCTGTTCGCCGAAATCATAGTCCGCTGGATTGAGATTCACGTCCGAAATCCCGTTGCCGCTGAGCGATACGATCTGGGGGCTGCCGGATATCGCGTCGTCCGCGACCTCGGCCTGCGCCTCCTTTTCCCCGAGGCTGCCCGGCGTGAATCCGACCGCGAAGGTGCACGTGCCGGCCGGCGCCACGGGAGCGCCCAGGCATGTGTTTCTGGATATCGCGAAGTCCGCCGCGTCCGCGCCGGCTATCGATACGGACGAGACGTTCAGGTCGGCGCCGCCGGTGTTGGTCACCGTCACGGTGAGCAGCGGGCTCGGCCTGCCCACAGGCTGATCGCCGAAAGCGAGCTCGCCCGGCTCCGCCGCAGCGTCTGGGGCCACGCCTTCGCCTGTCAATCCGACGGTGACGACGATCACGTCGTTGGGGATGTCGACGCGCGCATCCTTGACGCCGACGGTCGCGGGCGCGAATACCGCATCAAAGGTGCAGGTGACCGCCGGCCCGAGCGTTTGGCCGGAGCACAGGTCGCTCTCCAGGCCGAACTCCGAAGCGTCGACCCCTCCGATCGCCAGGGCGCCTACGGTGAGATCGACGGCCCCCGTATTTTCCACGGTCACTGTGACAGGGGCGCTGCCGGTCAGAATGAGCTGATCGGGAAAGCTCACCGCTGCGGGGGTGACGCTCACGTCGCCCGAAGTGCCGGTGCCGAGGAGCGCCGAGACCAGGGGGCTTGCGGCCGCGGAATCGTGATGGACCTCGAGCAGGGCGCTTCTTCCGCCCACGCCGGCCGGTGAAAAGTCCGCTATGATGCTGCAGGTCTCTTCCGGCGCGAGGCTCTCGCCGGTGCAGCCGTCCGCCTGTATTGCGAAGTCGGCCGGGTGGTCGCCGGAGACGGCAACCAGGGATATGTTCACGTCCGCGGCGCCGCCGTTGGTCACGACGAACTCATGCGCCGGGCTCCTCTCGCCGATCGGCCGGTCTCCGAAGTCGTGCGCCGAAGGGGCCAGGCTCACGTCCGCTATGCCGTTGCCGCTCAAGGGGACTATCTGCGGACTCCCGGAGACCGCGTCATCCGATATCTCGGCCTGCGCGCTCCGCGGACCGAGACCTCTTGGCGTGAAGACGATTTCAAAATTGCAGCTGTCGAGGGGCGCGATCGCTTCACCCACGCACGTTTCGCTCATCAGCGCAAAATCCGAGGAATCGGGTCCGGCGATGTCGATTGCCGAGACATGCAAATCGGCGTCCCCTGTGTTGGTGACCTTGAACGCCTGCGCCGCGCTCGGCTTGCCGATCGGCTGATCGAGAAAATCCCTGGACGCCGGCTCGATGAGCGCGTCGGGGGCCAGGCCCTTTCCGCTCAAGGAGATCTTCGGCCTGCCGCGGTTGGTGCCCACGGTCAACGTGTCGGCAAGGTCGCCTGACTCGACGGGGCCGAATACGATGTCTATGACGCAGGTGGAGCCTCCGCCCGGCAGTTTGAGTCCGACCAGGCAGGTGGAGCTCTCCTCAACGATCGAGAAGTTGAGGCGCTCCGCAAACCTAATTGAATTTATCCGCGCAGATCTTTCGCCGGTGTTTGTGACCGTTATGCGCACGGCCTCCGACAAGTCGCCCACCCTGACGCTCCCGTAGTCGTGCGCTTCAGGCTCGGCTATGACAAAAGCGGGCGGCGCCGCCGATATCGACTGAACCAGCAATACAAGAGCAAATATCGCCGGAACGACATGGCGAACTCCGCTCCTCATAGTCCCCCCCGTGGAAAATCTGGTTCCAACCCTTTATCCGTGCATTTATCAGACCAAGCACCTCGAAAAATGTTGGCTGGGTAACTAATTGGAATTAATGGATAAAAAAGTGACGAAATCCGCATGCATGAGGCAAATTTGACCCTTTTACAGCCTGAGTTTTGACACCTTTTTTAAAATTCAGAAAACTCTCAAAAGGGCCAACAGGAGTGTCAAAAAAATGCCATGATCACCCCGAACCGCCGGCAGCGGGGCGACCCCTGGAAAAACCCCTTTGTTATAAATATGTTGCGGATGGGCGGCAACTGCGCGGCAGCCTGTGTCACTCTCTCGTGACTTGTATGCCCGTGACTACGCAGGTCTCCGAGCCGCAGTCGTTGCATATGGTGTCCGGATCGCAGGAACCGCAGTTGTCGACCGCAATGGATGCCTCGCCCTGTGTGCACTCCTCGTTCGTCGTGACTATGAGCGTCGCTATCTTCTCGTCGTAGCACGGGTCGTCTGACTCGAAGGAGAACGGGAAGGAGAAGCTCGCCACGTTGCCCGCTGTCTCGACCGCCATGCCGCTCTTGCTCCCGATGCTGCATGTCTCGTAGATGCCGACATTGTAGGTCGTGAAGCTCGCTTCGTATTTGCCGTCAGGCTTCTTCACCATCCAGACCGTGCTCTTCGTCTTTTGTCCTATGGGGCAGCTCGGGGCCTGTGCGAATTCATCGGTCAGCCACGTCCCTTCCGGGCACTCCGCGCTAGCGGGCGTGGGGCTGATCGTGACGCCGCTCGGCACGGTCACCCGGGCCGCGCCGGTGTCGAGCTGCACGTTGATCTGCCCGAGGCCCACCGTCCCGCTGGCCGTGACCGTCTGGCCGAACGAGCTGGCGTCGTCGTTTACGAATATGAGCGTGGCGACGCTGGCTCCGGCCGGATCGAGGATGAAGCACCCGAAAGTGGCGCTCGCGGCGTCGATCGTGAGGGTCACAGAGCCGTCAGCGCCCGAGGTCCCGGCTGCGCCAAGCGGCGGGGTGGAGAACGTGACGCAGTAGAGCTGGTATCCGACGAGGGGGTCGCCCGCTGCCTTTGCCTGGGCGACTTTTGCCGAGGCCGATCCCACCGGGTCCACGGCGCCCTCAACGAGAGTTCCGGAGATTGTGGTCGTGTCCCCCGGGGCCGGCCCTTCGCCCCCGCCTCCGCATCCGCCTGAGAGCGCAGCCACAAAGATGATCGCGATGATGGAAACGAAACGCTTCATAATGACCCCCTTTTTATTGATGCAGCATCTATAGCCGACAATCGCAGGGAAAGAAAGCGCCGAACCGCCGGCTGGCTCCACTTCAACTGCCTCGTGACCGAGATAGGGTTCGCGTTCTGAGACGGATTTGAGCTGCGCTACTTGAGTCTCCAGACCGCCATGTCGAGATTGCCGCCCGGGCCCTTGATGTGGCCCGTGGTAAGGATCCTGCCGCGGGAATCTATCGTAATGCCGCCGGCAGCGTCGTCGCCGCTTTTATCATACTCATAGACTCCGCCCTCTCCGAAGGCCGGGTCCAGCGACCCATCTTCGAGGTAGCGGTGGACCACCGCCTTTTCGCCCATCTCTCCGCCGACCACTATCCTGCCGTGCACGTCCTCTGCGATCCCATAGGCGATGTCCTCGTTTGCTGCGCCTGCGTCATACCTGATCTCCCCGGCGGCGCCGAAGGCCGGATCGAGCGACCCGTCTTCGAGGAATCTCCAGATGCAGAGGTCCTTGCCGCCACTTGCGTTGTCCCTCGACCCCGCTGCGAGGATCCTTTCCTCCGCATCGATCACAAGCGCCCTGATCGCGTCGTCCGTGTCCCCGGCGACCCTGGTCATTATGATCGGTGTGCCGCCGTTGAACGAGGGGTCCGGCGTGCCGTCGTCGAGGTATCTCCAGAGCGCAACCCTTCCCCTGGGCCAGCCTCCTTCCATGCTGGAACCGCCGATCACTATCCTTCCATCCGCATCGAGCTCAAGCGCAAAGCCGTAGTCGCTCCCGCTGCCGGGATTTATGTAATCCACGGGCACGCCGCCGTTGAACGCGGGATCGACCGTGCCGTCGTCGAGCAGCCTCCAGATGCTCATGTGCAGCAGCCAGTCGGCTGCGAAGAAGCTGATGCCCGCGATCACTATCCTCCCGCTCGGATCGACCTTGACGTCGTACATCCAGTCGTAATTTCCCCTCCCGCCCTCGTGCGGATTGGCAAACCGATAGATTCCGTCGCCGTCGAAAGTTGCGTCCAGCGCCCCGTCGGGGCCGTATCTCCAGATCGTCGCGGTGTTCACAAGGGGAGCGTCGTTGATGAACCCGGGCACGATCACCCTGCCGCTCGCGTCTATCGCAAGGGCATTGCCGTCCCAGATCCTGTCGGGCTTGCCTACGTCGTAGCTGGCAAGGCCTCCTGCGCCGAAGCCGGCATCGGGCGATCCGTCGGAAAGAAAGCGCCACAGCGCCATCTTCGAACCCAGGGCCGCGTTGAACTCATAGCCTGCGACCAGCGCCCTGCCTGAGGCGTCGTGCCCGACCGCGTAGCCGATTTCATCGAGGCCGCCGCCCAGATCGTCCGTGATCACTCCTTCGGCCCCGAAGGAGTCGTCCGGAATTCCTACGGTGTCGGGCATGGCGCAGACCTCGTCGGAGGTGTCGCCCTTTTCGCCGTCAAAGACGGGGACGATCCTGTAGCAGTATTCCACGCCGTTGTTGGACAGGCCGTCATGCACAAAAGGAGAGGACACGTCCTCGATCTCTCCGGCGGCCTCGGACAAAGCAATCACTGAGGCGCTGGCCTCCTCGTCCACTTGCCATGCGAGATTGAAGGAGTCCGCGTCGCCGGATACCACCCTCCACTCTATGCTGTTCTCGAGAGTCCACGGAGTCGCAGAGAGCGAGAGCACCACAGGGGTACGTGGCGGGACAGGCGGCGAGGGCCCCTCAGGGGGTTGCTCCAAGCCGCTGCCGTCTCCGAAATAATCGAGGCTGCCTGAACCGCATCCGGCCGCCAGTACGTATGCAAGCGGCACTACGGCCATCAAAATCATCGCTCTATGTAGAAGACACTTTTTCATCCTTTCCCTCACGGGAGATGACTACCCAAACAAGAGTTACAGCACAACAACAATGATGAGCAAATAGCATGCCATCTGCAGAGCGGGTTGCAAGTGCGCGTTAGCTTTTATCACATTGATTTATAAAGAAAATATAGTTTCGACAGGCATCGGCCGAGTCTGGCTGGGTTAAACTTTACCCGATGTGTCAAAATATTATCCGACAGCCTGATTTGGATCGTCGTGAAAAAAACCCTGCCGCATCGGCAGGGTTTTTTTGTGCATATTTTCCCGTCACCACGGGTCGCGGACCATCTCCGTGAGCTTGCGCGTGCCCTTCTCCCCGTCGGTGTAGGTGATCTTCGCCTTGTCGCCCTCTATCCTGTCGATGCGGGCCTTCCACCAGTTGTCGCCCTTCCACTGCGCCACGACCTTGTCGCCCTCCTTGAAGCAGGGCGGGGCGCTGGTGTCGGAGTAGATGTAGCGCGCGACCTGATCCTGCCTTTTGTTCCTTCCCCTGGTGTTGTCGGAGTAGGTCACGTCGATGAGGCCGTTTTTGCCGATCGAGTCGATCTTCGCCAGCCACCAGCTGTCGCCCTGCCACTGCGCCACGACCTTCATGCCGGCCTTCAGATCCGTCTTCTCCGGCTCTTTGCACTTCTCCGCCTGCGCGAGCACAGGCAGAGCGAACGCCGCTGCCACCAGCATCGCCAAAAGCTTCTTCATATTACCCCCTTTTCCGGGTTCCGCCTTTGAAAATGATTAGTTGGTCTTACTTCCGCTTTACGCCGATGCCGTATTCGTATTGCCACGGATTGGCGGCCGGGGCCTTGCCTGCAAAGATCATGGCGTCCGAGCCGACGAGCTGGACCACCGCGTTCTGGGGCACCGCATCTATGGTGGCGGGCAGCCGGTAGAAGCCGCGCCACAGATCGCTCAGGTCGGCCGTGATCACGATGCCCGTCATCACAGGATCCCTGCCGTTGTCCACGTCGACCGTGAAGGAATTCGCCGTGACAGCCGTGACCGTTATCGTTCCCTGCGTCGTTCCCTCCTCAGTCTCGGACCGGCGGCCGTAAAACAGCGTGTCGTAGATGTCTCCTACTGCAACCATGCCGGTCGGATCATATGTCGCGGGCTTGATCATGTTGAAGCGGATGCCCTTGTCCGGCCCCTTGTCGATGACGCCCAGCCCGGACTCCGTGAAATAGTATGTCCATATCTCGTCGCCCACCGTGAGCGTGAAGCCGCTCGTCTCCGCGTTGTACACGAGGTTGTCCACGTCCATGCCGGGGTCGAAGTTATTGGTCGTGTCAACGTCATCGAGGTCGTAGGGCAGGGTATTCCCTTCATTGGCTTTATGGCCCGTAACCACGCCGTCCGCGTCCACGTTCGACCAGACCCATTTCACGCCCTTCTCGTCGTGCCTGAACTGCGTGAGGATGTAGTCGTGGTTCTTCAGGATGGCGGCCGCCTCTGCGGTCGAAGTCATGTCCGGATCCACTATGACCGCAACGATGATGTCCTTCTCGTCAGTGGCCGGCAGAAACATGGTGAGCATGGTGTCCGCGACCATGAGAGCCTCGAACGAATTGCTGTCCTCGTCGGTGAATGTATAGCGGGTGCCGTTGGCCGTGTAGCTCATCTCCTTCGACCCCACGAGCGTGCCGTCGGTCTCAGAGCGCGTGATGGTCGCCTTGCCGACTGCCGGATAGTCCATCTTGATCACGAAGATGTCCCCCGCGGTCGCGGCCCCGCCGTAGGTCGCGGTCGGCTCAGTAGGCGTAGGCGTGCCGCCACCTCCGCCGCATGCGGCCAGACCGAACAGCAGAACCAATGCAGCACCCATTGCCACGATACCCCTGCCAAAAGTGCGCATACGCACCTCCTTTTAGTGGGGGATAATGTTCCTGATCGAGAGGGTTGTCAATTCGGTTCATGGACACGAGCTGTCACACGAGCTGTCAGACGGAGCAAGATAAAAAACAATAAGATCAATGAGTTAACTTTGCTCCGTCTGACGCTTTGACGCTTGTCTGTGTCGGCTCGGGCAGGATCGCCCGTTGACTCTATCCGTTTGACCTGGGACCCCCCGCAATGCGATAAGCGCGGGAACGACGAGGGGGAATCTATGAATAAGAAGCTGTGCCTGGCGCTGGCTGTGGCTCTTCTCTGCGGGTGCGGAGGGGGGGGCGGAGGGGGCGGCGACGACACCCAGACGAAGCGGCTGAGGGTCACCAACAGCTGCGCCTACGCCATCTGGATACAGCAGCAGAACATGCCGGCCTCGACCCCCGATGTTGTGAAGATCGAGCCGGGCGCATATCACGATTACGATATCCCGGAGGCTGGCCAGGCCTCCACCAGGTTCTGGCCCAAGAAGGGCTGCGACGCGAGCGGCGAGAACTGCGAGATCGGCCAGAGCTCCGACCCGTGCCCGGCCGGCGGTTGCCCGCCGCCTGTGGACTCCAAGATCGAGGCGACATGGGGCTGCACGCTGGCGGATGAGACACAGTGCGGATTCACCCCGCAGGGGGACAGGATGATCGACACCTACTGGAACTCGAGCGCCGTGGACGGATACACATTCCCGTTCACCGTGGCGGTCACCGGCGACACGCTGGACGACCAGGGTCAGCCCTGTTCTGCCGTGGACTGCGCGGCCCTGAGCCTTGCGGAGTGTCCGACCGCCGACGACTTGAGCGCGGGGCAGGGGGGCACGGTCTTTCCGGAGTATGCTGACGAAGACCTCAGGGTGAAGGAGGACGCCGGCGCCCCTGTTATCGGTTGCTATTCGCCCTGCAAGAAATTCAACTATCCCACATACGGAGGGCTGGGTCTTGGCGAGGACACGGACCCTCCGGTGATCTACTGCTGCCCCACGCCGCCAATAGGCGCCGAGGAGTGCAGGGCGGGCCCCGTGGTGGGCACCGGCTACGTGGAACACATCCACACCGCGTGCAAGAAGACCGTGTACGGCTACGCATACGACGACTCGATCGGCCTGCGCCGCTGCTCCGCGGGCACGAAGTTACACATGACCGTCGGCCCGAACTGTCCGTGAAAATTTGAATAGCCGGGGATCTATTTCTTCACTGCGCGGATTTCCTTGAGGACGAACTCCACCTCCCCGTCGGCGGTCGCTCCCAGGCCGATCACCTGGATCTTGCCCACGCGATCCACCTTCGGATCGAAGCTTCTGCCCTTCGGCGCGTAATCGATCTCTTCCCTGAAGGCGGTGAACGGGACGTACATGGAGGCGGCGTTGGATGCCGACGCCTCGTGAACGTAGATGCGGCGGTCGGTGTGCAGCTCGATCTTCACGCGGCCCTGCGCGCCCGGGGCGTCGATGAAGAGCCCGTCGTATTCCCTCTCGATGCCCCACGCGGGGTTTCGCCCCAGCCCTATCCCCACGCCGCCGAGATACCACTCCTTCGCGCGGCCCTCGCAGGCGTAGCCGCCGAAGAGCTTTCTCGAGCAGCCGTCGAACGCCGAGATCCACATGTTCGATTTCATCAGGTCCATGCCGCGCGCGAATTCCATCCCGCCCGGCTTCACCTCGAAATAAGAGGGGAGTAGGGGGGCGGGAGAAGCGGGCGGCATGACGTTCTCCGCGCGCCACTCCCTGTAGAGGCCGAAGAGGTCCTCGACCGCCCCGCGGGCCATCGCCATGCCGAACCAGGCCCAGCAGTCCCCGAAGTAGTCCAGGTCGCCCTCGGTGCGGACCTCGGCGAAGGTCCCTTCGCCGATACCGATCGGCCCGGGGACCTGCTGCGTGTGATACGAGTCGACGAGCCCGCCCAGCATCCTGGATGCGGCCTCGATGTCGCCGGCCGCGTAGAAGAAGCCGAGATAGATGCCGAGCGAAAAGGCGTTGGGTTCGGTGAGGTTCATCACCGAGAGCTCGGGCCCTGAGGAGGAGCCGTCTATGCCGAAGCCGGCCGGCAGCCTGCCGTGTTTCAGGAGATGATTCTTCAGGAACCCGTAGGGACCGAAGTCCTCCTTCGTTCCGGCGTCGTCCTGCAGATACCTGCGCGCAGCCTCGTTCCCGTCGTAGAGAAAGTAGGCGGCCTTCATCCAGAGGGTGCGCAGCCCGTCCCAGCCCGATATCCAGTCGATGGGATCGAACCACTCGTTGTCGCCGAACCCCGAGCCGTCGTATGTGAGCCAGTTCGGCGGCATGTTCGAGCTGCCCTCTATCCGCCTCGCCCTGAAGCCTATCGTCCTGCCGTTCGACATGTAGGGTCCGCCGGCCGATAGCGTGGAGTCGGCGCCGGCCACCGCCGCCTTCATGGAGCTCTGCTTGAGCCTCTGCCAGTCGGCCGCGTGAGAGGGGTCGAGCTCGCCCATCATGTCGTAGACCGCCTCGAACGAGTACGAGGGATTGATGCCGGATATCCGCACGAACTCGTCGCCGCCCAACAGATACGGCTCGCCGCCGATCTCGGCCACGTATTTTGCGCGGATGTCCACCGCGATATCCTCCGCCGCCGCGAGGTAATCCTGTCGTTCGGGCCAGAGCACCGCCGCCAATCTCAGCGAGGCGGCGGTGAAGAGGTCGCCGTCGGGGGCGCCGTCGAGGCCGTCTATGAAGATGCCGTCGGAACGATTCTTTGCGTGGTGGATCACCCCGGCGCCCGGCACGTATCGCCACGCGAGGAGCGAGTCGCGCTTGCCTTCCGGTATCGGGACGAGCGCCCCGGCGACCGGATCGTACGCAGATGCGAGGGCGCTGCGCTGCATGTTCCGCTCCGCCCATCCCCACGCCCTGTCGAAATTCTCCATCGCCCTGGTTTCGAGTTCGGCGTCGCCGCTCGTTCGGGCCATCGTCGCCATCAGGAGTTCCATGAAGAGCTTGTATCCCACCGTCTCTGAGACGGTGATGCGCTCGCCCCGGTTGCCGTCGCCGTCGAGGTCGTCGCCGTCGGCGTGGGCCAGCGGTCTGCCCGAAACCTCGTTCATGTGGAGTGCGTTGTGCTCCCACGCCTCGCGGAGCATGCAGTCCATCTCGTCCAGCTCTGTCCTCTTCCAGGTGACGGGCATGTCTTTTTCTCCCGGCGCGATGATCTCACGCAAAAAAAACAGGGAGGGGCATCCCCCTCCCTGTTCGAACATTTCAAATCGACGAGCCCGCGATCTAGCGCGCGAGGTTCATCTCCTTCTTGACCTGCCTCTCGGCCTCGAGCCAGTCCTTCATGTCGTTGCCGTTCGCGTGGCCCCTCTTGCAATACAGCTCATAGGCGCGCTTCCTGATCGCCTCGTACACCTTGTCGTCGGATACGTTCAGAAAAGTGCTGGCCCTGCCGGTGTTCCGTGTATCCCTGTTAGCCATGTTTCCTCCCTGCCGACCTCGTTTCGTGGTGGCTGTAAATTGTGGAAGGGATGCTAGTACGAAAATCCTGATTTTCAAGGGATTTTACAGTGGCAGCTTCCGATCAGGGCCTTGAGGAGAGTGAACGAACCTTATTTATTAATAATATCCATATGTTAGAAGCTGATTCATTTTGCTCCGTCTGACAGGGGCTCCAGGGGTTTTTTGCTCCGTCTGACAGGGGCTCTGTCCGACGGGGGGACATGGTTGGGTTTTCAACGGCCCGGGATTCGTGCTAAGAGGACCGATATGAAGAGACGCGGCCTGTGTATTTCAAGGGTCCTCGGCGTTCTCCTGGGCGGCCTTCTCGCGGCCGGCATTGTTTCGTGCCGCTTGGGGGAAGGCTCCGGCTTCAACCAGATAATGGCGCTGAAGCTCGATCAGTCGCTCTGCCGGTCGGTGGAGGAGCTCGAGATCCCGGGGGCGGTGATGGGCGTGCGCGCCCCGAACGGGTCCACATGGTACGGCGCATGCGGTTCAGCGGCACTCCCTCAGCAGATTGCGGACGCCTCGGGCAACGGCGCGGCGGAGGGCGAGCCGATGGCGATCGACCGCTTCTTCCGCATCGCCAGCGTCACCAAGACCTTCACAGCCACAATCATCCTCCAGCTGGTCGACGAGGGGAAGCTCAGCCTCGACGACACGATAGACGGGATAATCGCCCGATGGTTCGCCCCCGGCCATCTAGGCTTCACAATCCCTTACGGCGAGACGATGACGCTGCGCAACATCCTCGAGATGCGCAGCGGGATGGTGGACTCCCTGGCCACGCAGGAGGGGGCAACGATATTCGCCGGGCACCCGCTGGAGCAGGTCGACCCGGTGGAGATGCTCAGGTGGAGCGCAGAGAGCGTCGACCCGGCCCCGTACGCGCCGGACACGCAGTTTGAATACTGCAACACCAACTTCATCCTCCAGGGGATCATCATCGAGCAGGTGACGGGGAACTCCTATGCGAGCGAGGTCAATAGCCGTTTGCTTCAGCCCCTCGGCATGCACGACACCTCGCTTCCCGACAGCCCGGCGATGCCCGAGCCGTTCGCCCGCGGATATCTCATGGCTGACGGGCAGGTCGCAGACCTCTCTCTGTCGATGAACCCCGGCTGGGCCTGGGCCGCCGGGGGATTGATCTCCACCATAGGCGATATTCTCATCTGGGCGAAGGCGCTCGAGGAGGGGGAGCTCATCAGCCCCGAAGCCCAGCAGGAGAGGCTGCAGATGAAGGACGGACAGATAGAGACCTGGCCGGTCTCATACGGCCTCGGCATCTACGACGACAGCGGGGCTGTCGGTCATTACGGGACGTTCATGGGCTATTACACCTCTTACTGCATGCGGTACCGCGGCTACGACATCGTGGTCCTGGAGAACGGCGAGCTCGCGCAGGCCGGCGGGTCAGGGAGAAACCCAGCGCGCTCGATCTTCTGGAACGCGGTCAGGGACATCAGCCTTTAACGGCGAAACAATTTCTTTGTCGTCCCGTTTTTTGAAAGGTTGACTTGCAGGGGGTGCGCTATTAGTAAGAAATATCAGTTCAGCAGGTTCGCCGCTAACGCAATATATTCCTTCCGGGGAGGTAATATGAAGATTCGTGGCAGGGCTTTTCTGGCGGTCTTGGGGGCAGCGGCGGTCGTCGCGGCAGCAGTCGCTGGATGCGGCGGGGGAGGGGGGACTCCGAGCGATACGGTATCCCTCAACACGATCGGCGGCAGTAAGGACGTCCCGGTGGACAGCAGCTTTTCCTACACGTTCAACCAGATGGTGAGCACCGCCACCGTCACCGGCACGAGCTTCTTCATCACGCCGGTCCCCGCAGCGGCAGCTCAGACGGCCAAGGACGCCTACGACGATACGGTCTGTAACCCTGCTGGGGCTGTTGCCGCATCGATCAGCTGTCCGAACATGACCGAATGCGTGCTCGATCCGGCAGCGGACCTCGCTGCAGGCACGCAGTATGCTGCCTGCCTCTCACAGGCGATCAACTACGCAACTGGTACGGCGTTCGAGGGTTTCACGGCAATCTTCACAACGGCCGGCGGGGTCGCCCCCGGCGCCACGGGCAAGCTCGTAAAACTGGACGGCACGGAGATCGAGTTCACGGCAGCTCCGATCCCGCGCTCTGTGAAGGTGAAGTATATCCCGGACACACCGATCACCGACGCTGCGGCACAGCAGGACTTCGAGGCTGCGATAGAGCTGAAGGACGGCGCCGGCACCGCGGTCGCGGGGGCGTACGCCTGGGCGGCAGACGGCACATCCGTCCTCTTCACGCCTGACGCGCGGCTCGGGTATCGCACTACGCACACAGTCTATGCCTCCGGAACGGCGGTCGCCGGCGCATCGTTCACGACGCTGACCAGGAACGACATAGACGGAGACGGGTATGCGGACCTGCTCGTGGGTGCGCTCTATGCCGGTTCTTTGACGCGCGACGGCAAGCTCTACATCTTCTACGGGACAGCTACGGGCATTCCGACCTGCGACCTCTCGGCCGCATGTGCTCCTGGCGCGTCGTTCGCGGGTGCGCAGCACGATTACCTGGCTGTGTCGAATAAGATGGTGGGCGACGTGAACGGCGACGGCTACGAGGACTTCATCGTGGGTGCGCCGCAGACATCGGGTACCCGCAAAGGCAAGGCTTATCTCTTTGCAGGCGGAACTGGCCTCACCGGCACGCTCGACGCATCGGACGCCCTCGCCACTATCAGCATGGGCGCAGCAGGCAACGACGACCTCGGCTATTCGGTCGCAGGTGCTGGCGACATGAACGGAGACTGGTACGACGATGTGATCGTCGCTGCCCCGCTGACCGGCGGCGACGGCAGTGTGCACATCTTTGCGGGCGGCGCTTCCCTTGCGGGCGCGCTCGACGTGGCGAATGCTACCCAGTCGATTGCTGGCCAATCCGGCGATGTCCTGGGGATGATGCTCGACGGAGCGGGCGACGTGAACGGCGACGGCCTCGATGACATCGTCGTCGGGTCGGACAAGAACCGCGCCTACGTTTTCTACGGCGCCGCGGCCCTTGCAGCCACGCGTAATGCTGCGGCTGCCGACGCGATCATCACCGGAACGGTCAAATTCGGCAACACCGTCGCTGGCGCAGGCGACGTGGACGGCGACGGCATCGCGGATGTGATGGTGGGCGAGCCGGTCGTCAATGCCGGCAAAGTCTACGTATTCCCGGGAAATGTGCTGGCAGGCACCACGCTTACCCCGGCTTCTGCGTCGACGGTCATTTCTGAAACCAGCGGAAACGACGACAAGTTCGGCAACACGCTCACTGCCGCAGGAGATGTCGACGGCGACGGCAAAGACGATTTATTGATCGGTGGCTTTACAGCTACACCTGCTGCAGATCCCGGCGCAGCATACGTTTTTCTAGGAAAGAATCTTGCGGCGGCTCTTACCGATGCGCAGGCCGACACCAAGATCCTCGGAAACATTGCCAACTTTGATCTCTTGAGCCTAGGGCTGAGCGGTGGAGTCGATTTCAACAACGACGGGTTCGACGACATCGCACTCGGCGCACCTCAGTACTGGACACCCACTAACGGTCTTACCTATATCTTCAACGGCTCTGCAGCAGGTATTACGTCGTGCACTTTCACAGCGCCTGCTACGTGCAGCCCGGCCGCCACTATCACGGGGGCGACCAAGGATGCGCTGGGGTTCATGGGGTCGACATTCTACCCGTTGCCCTGATCAGTTTCTCTTGTGACGGAAAAAAGACCGGCGGCGCTCAATGCGCCGCCGGTCTCTTCTTTCAGGGCAAGGTGGTGCACCGTCCAAGGGGAAAGGGATCACTTCGTCCTGATGCGATCCGCACCCACCCACTCGTCCCAGGAGCTGTTGTAACCGTCGTAGTGGATCTTCCAGGAGTCCTTTTTCTTATTCACGCCGATCACGTGGGCATCGTACCATGTGCCCTTCCACTTGATCGATACCGCGTCGCCCTCCGAGAACGAGGCGGGTTTGGCCGTCGCGGCGGCGGCGACTGTGCACTTGATCCGCTCCGGGCTTACCCACTCGTCCCAGGAGTTATTGTAACCGTCATAGTGGATGTATGCCTGATCGCCCTTCATCTTCTTTACCGAGGCCGGATACCAGCTCCCCTTCCAGAGAACCTGCGCCTTTGAGCCGACCTTGCACTCAGCGCGGGCATGGGCGGCCAGAGCGAGGGCGAGCAGGGACGCGAGAACTGCCAAGCATATCACCGTCTTCTTCATACGACCTCCTTATTGTTCACCGCCGTTTCAATTGTTTATATGCAGGATCTTCGCGCCGTCGAAGCCGTTGAACTTCGTCGACGACGCCACGCTGTACGCGCCGATGTTTCCGGTGTAGAGGAAATCGCCGATCTGGAGGTCGGCGGGCAGCTGCTCGGAGAGAGATATCTTGTCGAAGCTGTCGCAGGTGGGGCCGACCACCGCGCAGACCTCGGTCTTCCCCTCCCGGAAGGCGTGGAAGTTCGGGATCCAGTGGTCGAAGACCACGCCCGAGAAGGTGTGATAGACGCCGTCGTTGATGTGGTAGAAGACCTTGCCGTCGCGGCGCGCCTTGCCGATGATCTCGGCCACGAGCGTCGCCGCGGTCGCGACCATGAACCTGCCCGGCTCCGCGATTATCTCCGCGTCCTTCGGGAAGAGCCTCGCGCACTCCGAACCGATGATCTCCGCGAGCCTCGCGAATTCCGGGACCTGCGCGTCGTAGGGCGCGGGGAATCCGCCGCCGAGGTCGACTATGTTAAACTTGTAGCCCTTCTTGCGCGAGTCGTGGAAGATCTCCGAGGCGAGCTGGAGGGCGGCCACGTAGTTGTCGAAATTTACGCACTGGCTGCCCACGTGGAAGGAGAGCCCCTCGACCGAGAGCCCCAGGTCGAACGCCTCCTTTATAAGGTTCGCCGCGTCGGCCGGCTCCGCCCCGAACTTCGATCCCATCTCCACCTGGGAGCCGGTGTCCGGGACCTTGAGGCGCAGCACCAGCCCCGCGCTCTCGCAGTGCTCCTTTATCTTCTTGAGTTCGTCCCTGTTGTCGTAGGTCATCAGGGGCTTGTATTTCTTTATCTTCTGCAGCGTGCCCCTGTCCTTGATGGTGTTGGAGAAGATGATCTTGTCCCAGATGTAGAACTCCTTCTCCTTCTCCTCGAAGAGGACGAGGTACTCGTAGACCTGCATGAACTCGTTGTAGGAGGCCACGTCGAAGCTCGCCCCCTCCTTGAAGAGGGTCTTTATGATCTCCTGGTTGGAGTTCGCTTTCACCGCGTAGTAGCACTGCACTCGCGGCAGGTGTTTCTTGAACGCCCGGTAGTTCTCCCTTATCCTCTCGTGGTCCACTACGAAGAGGGGAGTGCCGTGGTGCTTCGCCAGCTCCAGGAGCCTGTCTTTCATCTCTTCCCCCCTCTATGACCCGAGTTTCCTTATGAGGCCGCGCAGGTGTTCCACTTCCTTGTTGTTCTCCAGATACGACTCTATGAGCTTCTTGCGCAGCTCCTCGCCCCTGTCGTAGAGCCTCTTCTGTTTCTTGGGCCTGGTCGTCTGTATGGTGTAAGCGACCATCATCGGGAATGCCGCGGTCACGTCCAGGTAGGCGGTCACCGTCTCGTCGAGCTGGTTCGGGTCGATCTTGCCCCAGCTCGCGGCCTCGGAGGGCGGGGCGCCCGAGAGGCCTCCGGTGTCGGGCCTGGCGTCGGTTATGTTGATGTCGTAGTCCTGGCCCATCTCCGGGATCATGAGCACTTCCTGGATCTGCGGTTCGGTCTGGAGCATGAAGTTCTTGGGGCTCCCGCCGCCGATGAGGATCACGCCGGTCTTCCCCTTCTCGTAGCGCTTCGCGTTGAGGATGATGGCGGTCGAGTCGTTCACGTCGATGCTCGGGTTTATCTTGAGCCTGAATTTATTGAGGAGCCCCGAGGCCTCGGCCAGAAGCTCCACGCCGGCCACGTTCATGCCGATGGTGGAGTCGCCGGGGGATGAGGTGAAGATCGGGATGCCGTTGCGGTATGCGGCCGCCACGATGCTCACTTGGCCCAGGCTGTTCTTCCTCTCGTATTCGTCCAGCAGCCTGCCGAGGTGGTGGTAGAACTCCCGCGTGCCCATCTCCTTCTGGAACTCGGGCCGCACCAGCATCTCGCGGAGCCTGCGGTCGGTCTCCATGAGCACGTCCTCGTAGTCGAAGAGGATGTCGTAGATGCGGGTCACGCCCTTGGCCCGCAGGTCCGCGTCGTCCACGTTGTGGCTGCCCCGGAAGAGCGGCAGGTCGAACGCGTAGTGGATGTCGTGGTACATGTTGGCGCCTGTGGCGGAGATCCAGTCCACGAAGCCGTGGTTCATGAGCGGGATGACCGAGGAGGGCCCCAGCCCCGCAGGGGTGAGCGCGCCGGCCAGCGACAGCCCCACGGTCACGTCGTCCTTCGAGTAGCGGTCCCTCATCAGGTGGCACGCTGTCCGGAGCCTCCCCCCGTTGTAGGCGTCCATGTTGTCGATGAGCTCTGTGATGCTGGTGGCGCCGCTGATCGGCTCAGGGAGGATCCTCTTCCCTGAGAGGTATTTGGCCTTTCCGGGGCAGCCCCCTTTTTTCTTATCCATGTCTTCGCTTCCTCCTGAGACAAAAAAACGTAAAGATATCTGAATATTGCGAAGCTGTATATCCGGGGGCCCCTCCGAAAACAAGGGCAAATTTCCCCCGCCGCCGCCCGGGGCCTCCGCCCTGCAACCCTTGCCGTGCGGCCGTTTGCCGGCAGATGCGCCGCCGCGTTGCGGACGATTGTCATCTGCTGCCCGATGGTGTATCAAAACTCAAAGGGGGAAGGCGCGGGATGCACAAGGGGCCGGCCAAAAAAAAAGGCGCGTCGATCAAGAGGCTGTTTCTGATCTTCTGCGCCATCACCATATTCATCATAGGCCTGGTGATCGCCAAGACTGCGGGGCCTGAGACCTGGCACGCGATCAGGGAGATGAACTCCTCCTACCTGCTGCTCGCCCTGATTCTCGGGGCGGCCATGATATCGCTGAACGCGGTCATAATAAAGGTCCTCGCGGCGGCCGCTGAGACGAGGATAGGGTTCCTCTACGCGGTCGAGACCGTTCTCTCCTACTGGTTCCTCTCTTCGATATCGCCCACTGTGACCGGCGGCGAGCCGCTCATGATATACATGCTAACCAAGAAGGGGGTGCCCTTCGGCAAGGCGCTCACCATCGCGCTCGTCCGCGGCTTCCTCGTGCTCCTCGTGATAGCGGTGGCCGCACCTTCGATAATCTATTTCCGCGGCGATCTCATAGAGAACGTCTATCTGAGGAAGTTCTTCTACTCGATCGCGGCCGTCATATCGCTGGCCGTGGTCTTTTTGGCGTACGCGTTCCACAATCCGCGGAAGATCGAGAGGCTGATCCGCCGGGTGCGGCTGAGGGCGGCGAAGTGGAAAATCCTCTCCCGCTACGCGGAGACGATCGAGAAGAAGATGGACACGTGGATCGACGACTTCGTCGCCTGCCTCAAGAGCTTTTTGAAATACCGCAGGAAGACGATCCTCGCCGTGGTGGCGCTCACGCTGCTGTCGATGGCCGCCAATTACCTAATAGCGTACGCGATCCTCGCGGGGCTGGGCTTCATGATATCGCCGCTGGTGGTGGTGATGATCCAGTTCGTGCTCTACTTCTTCCTCTATTTCACGCCCACGCCCGGCGGGTCCGGGGTGGCGGAGGGCGGCTCCTACATAATGTTCGCCGCCTACGTGCCGACGCACCTGCTGGGGGTCTTCATAGTGCTGTGGCGGTTCTTCACCACGTACCTGTGGATGGTGCTTGGGGGCGCCTTCATCACGAGGTCGATCGGGCTCAACATCGTGGAGAAGATCCCGTCGTCGATGCTCAGCGAGACCGCGCATCATCCGGTGAGGTGAAGGGGGGCTTCTGCCGTGCACTACCTGGACGAGACGCACATCTTTCTCTTTCTGATCCAGGTCCTCGTCCTGCTCGCGCTCACCCGGGGGCTGGGGGAGTTCCTCCGCAGGAGGGGGCAGCCGGCCCTGACCGGCGAGCTGCTCGTGGGCGTGGTGCTCGGGCCCACGATACTCGGCCGCTTTCTGCCCGGCGTGCATGCGGCGATTTTCCCCGCCGATGTCCTGCAGATGAACATGCTCGAGACCATGGCCTGGATCGGGGTTCTGTTTCTGCTCCTCGACACCGGGCTCGAGATAGACTTCTCGGTGGCGTGGCGGCAGAGGGGCAACGCGCTGGTGATCGCCTTCTCCGACATCGTCATCCCCATGCTCATCGCGTTCGTGCCGTGCCTCTTCCTCCCCGCGCACTATCTCGTCGATGCGGACCACCGGATACTGTTTGCGCTGTTCATGGCCACGGTCATGACCATAAGCGCGATGCCGGTGGCGGCGAGGATCCTGCGCGACCTGAATCTCCTCAAGGCCGATCTGGGATTCCTCATCATGTCCGCGCTCGCCGTGAACGACATCGTGGGATGGGTGCTCTTCACCATAGTCCTCGGCCTATTCTCGCAGGCTGCGGTGAGCGTGAAGGGCGTTTTCATAATCTTCGCGGCCACGGTCGGGTTCGCGGCCCTGGCGCTCACCGCGGGCCGCTATCTCTCGGCGGCGGCCCTCGGCGCGCTCAGGCGCAGGCAGATGCCGGAGCCGGGCTCGTCGCTGACCTTCGCGTGCCTGCTGGCGCTTCTGTTCGGCGCGATAACGCAGGGGCTGGGGATCCACGCCCTGTTCGGATTCTTCATAGCGGGGGTAATGATAGGGGAGGCCAAGAGCCTCTCCGAGGAGTCGCGCAACATCATATCCCAGATGGTCCACGCGATCTTCGTGCCGCTCTTCTTCGCGAGCATAGGGCTCAAGATCGATTTCGTGAAGGGGTTCGACCTCTTCCTCGTGGTCTTCATGTGCGCAATCGGGATCGCGGGACGGTATGTGGGCGCGTGGATCGGAGTCTCGCTGACCAGGGTGCCTCGCCTCAACAGGCGCATCATCTCGATCGCGCACACGCCCGGCGGGATGATGGAGGTCGTGGTGGCGTATCTGGCGCTCGAGAGCGGGATCATAAACGACACGGTCTTCGTGGCGATCGTGTTCAGCGCCGTGTTCTCTTCGCTGGTGGCCGGGCCGTGGATGCGCCGGGCTCTGGGCCGCAGGGCGGCGGTCCGCGTATCGGGCTATCTGGCGGGCGACATGGTGATACCGGCGCTGGCGGCTCAGGACCGCGCGGGCGCCATCAGGGAGCTGGCCCGCAGGGCGGCGGTCAGGCTCGGGCCCGGTATGGAGGAGAGGATAGCGGACGAGGCCATCAGGCGCGAGGAGGAGTACGGCACCGCGGTGGGCTGCGGGGTCGCGCTCCCGCACGTGAGGATGGAGGGCGTGGTCGAGCCGATCGTGGCGTTCGGGAGGTCGAGGTCGGGCATCTACTGGGACGCGCCTGACGGCAGGCCGGTGAACCAGGTCTTTCTCCTCGTCTCCCCGGCGGACCTCAAGGACGTCCACGTGGACATCCTTGCGATGATCGCGAGGGTCATGCAGATGCCCGGGAGCCGGGTCGCGATAGGCAGGTCTTCCGACGAAGATCTCGCAAGGACGGTGCAGGCTCTCTTCGCGTGAGTCGGCTCAGTCGCCGCACTTCGCGGCGGAAGCCTTGCCGCCCGGGCCGGCGCCCTTGCTCAGGCCGAAGCCGGGCGAGGGGGTCGAGTCGTCCATCTCCTTTGCGCACTCCTCGGGCTTTTCCTTGAAACCCATGCAGATCGCGTCGCGGAGCGCCTTGGGGCTGCGGCCCGACTGGACCACCGCGTCGTTGATCACGACGGTGGGGGAGCCGCGCACGCCGTATTTCTCCCCGAGCTCGGCGTCGATGGGGAAGGGCGGGAAGCGGCCCATCCACTTCGATTTGTCCTCGAGGCCCGCGGTCACGCCCAGGCGCCTGTCGGTCTCCCTGATGCATGCGGCGAGCGCTGCCGCGTCGACTTTGGCCTCCTTGTCGCACCTGTCGCTCTCCGCGCCGTCCCTGAGGAAGCACTCGAGGTATTTCCTGAACTTGCCCTTGCCCTGAGCGGCCACGCAGTGCTGCTTGAGCTGCTCGTCGACCTCCCTCTTGCCGTGCATGGCGTAGCCCACGAAGCGGATGTTGAGATCGATCTTGTCGCCGAAGAGGTCCCACACCGGCAGCAGCCCCTTCTCTATCTGGGTGCCGAACGGGCAGTGGGACATCACGAACACGTCCACGTCGGGCCTGTCGCGCTTCTCCATGCAGCGCCAGTCGGCCTTGCAGGCCGGGTCTTCGCAGTCGACCAGCCCGTCGCCGTTGTCGTCCTTCCCGTTGTCGCAGATCTCGGCCTTGGGGTCGAACTTTCCCCCTGTGGATAGGAGGTAATAGTCCTTGCCCAATTTGGCGAAGCGCTCGAATCGCTTGAAGCTCTCCTTCTCGGAGTAGGCCCTGGGGATGAGGGCCGCCGGCAGTTTTTCCACCCCCTCGCTCTCGTAGAGCTTCCTGCCCCTGCGCTGGCCGTAGTCGACGACGGAGACCGGGCTCTCCGGGAAGGCGACTTTCAATGCCGACTCGATGCGGCCGGTGTCGCAGTCCTTGCAGCGCTCGTCGGTCAATATGAGAAGCCCCCCGGCCTCGCCGAGTTTCCCGGCGAGCTTCTGCACGCCGATGGTCGCGGCCGATGCGGCCGCGGCCGTGAGAACCAGCAGGATCATCACCACGCTCTTCTTCATATAACCCCCTCATGGGACTTTCTGTTTTTCATACGGACCGCTGAAGTCCGACGATGATATTGGCATCGGCGACCGGTGTCCACGGAATTATCACGGCAGAGGAGCATCTTCTCCCCGCGGGTCAGCGCCTTGATGGCCGCCTCGCGCCTCTGGGCGGAGGCGCGGCCGCGCCTGGCCTCGCTGTGGACGAGCCGCACCGGCCTGCGCGATCTGGTGTATTTCGAGCCGGAGCCCGCGTTGTGCTCCCTGAGCCTGCGGCCCAGGTCGAGCGTCACCCCGGTGTAGAGGGTGCCGTCGCTGCACTCGATCATGTAGACGTGCCATGCGTTCGCCATGGGGATCGTTTATCTGCGCCTCGCGCGCCTGCTGAGATACCTGGCCTTGACCTCGAGGTAGGGGGCCACGCCGGCCACGGTGCAGCGGGGGAGCGGCTGCCGGATCGTCTCCTCGATCTTTGCCACCATCTCCTTGTCGAGCCAGGTGGCGATCGTGGAGACCAGCCCCTTGGCGTCCATGCGCGCGGTGCGTCCCGCGCGGTGGATGTACTCCTCGACCGTCTGGGGGATGTCGAAGTTCACGATGTGCTCGATGCCGGGGATGTCCAGCCCGCGCGAGGCGATGTCGGTCGCGACGAGTATCCGGTGCTCGCCCCCGCGGAAGCCGGCGAGCGCGTCCGTCCGCTCCCTCTGCGTGCGGTCGGAGTGGATGTTGGTGACCGGCTGCCCCTCCTTCTCCAGCACCCGGCAGAGCCAGTCCGCGTCGATCTTGCGGCGGGTGAAGACCAGGGTGCTGCCGAGCTCCTGGTGTATGAGCGCCAGCAGGCACCTCTTCTTGTCGTACTCGTCCACCATGTAGAGGCGGTGCTCTATCCCCTCGGCCGCGCGCCCCTCGGGGAGTATGTCTATGCGCAACGGGTCATCGAGGTGCAGGCGGGCCAGCCTCTCTATCGACGGGGGCATGGTGGCGGAGAACATCATGGTGTGGCGCCTCTTGGGGATCTTCTCGAGTATCCTGTTGAGCTGGGGGAGGAAGCCCAGGTCCAGCATGTGGTCCGCCTCGTCCAGCACCAGCTCCTCGACCGCGTTCAGGCGGACGTTCCCGCGCTGCATGTGGTCCACGAGCCTGCCGGGCGTGGCCACCACGATGTCCGGCCCGTCCTTGAGCTCCTTGATCTGAGGCCCCATCTTCACGCCGCCGATCACGCAGACGGTGGAAAGTCGGTGCGGCCTGCCGAAGAGGTCGAGGAACGCCTTGGTCTGCAGCGCGATCTCGCGCGTGGGGCAGACGATGAGGCCGCGCAGCCCCTTGCCGTGCTCGAGCCGGGAGGCGATGGGGATCACGAAGGCGGCGGTCTTGCCCGATCCGGTCTGCGCGAGCCCGATCACGTCGCGGCCCGCCAGAGCCGGCGGGATCACCGCGGACTGTATGGGCGTGGGGTTCTCGAATCCCACGCGTTTTATCGAGTCCAAGATCTTGCCGCCGAGGCCCAGCGAGGTAAAACTCTGCGGCACGGTCTCGACCGGATGCTGTCCGAGCTCGGGTATGTCCTTCTGCGGCTGTTTTCCATGTGGCATGGGCCCGATCTCTAGTGGAATAGGCCATGAAAAACAAGCATCTTTAAATATCGAGCAACTTCCACAGGGCCCCGCCGATAAGGGCGTGTCAGGGAAATGTCCCCGGCGCGGCCTGAGGAACAGCTTGCTTTCCGGGGCCGCATGCCCTAAAGAGGCACGCGAGCAAGGTGGTTTGGAATAGTCGGCAGAGAGCTTTCCCCTTCGAGTCTCTTCTCCTGTTGCGAATCACGCAAAAAACCGGCCTGTGAAAGAGGAGCCGTTCCGGCGCCCTGCGCAGGCCATCTGCGGCATCGGCGCGTCCGTGCGTTTTGGCGCTGACGCGACCGTCGCGGAGAATACGGCGCCCGGGCAGTGCCCGGCGCAGAGTAAAAGGATTGAAGATGATTGAGAACCATTCGTTCGAGAAATTGAGGCTCGCGGCACCGATCGCGCGGGCCCTGGCGGCGGAGCGCTACGAGCGCCCCACGCCGATCCAGGCGGCGGCGATCCCGCACCTGCTGGCCGGCCGCGACCTCATAGGGTGCGCGCAGACCGGCACCGGCAAGACCGCCGCCTTCGCGCTGCCGATACTTCAGAGGCTGGCGGCCGACCGCAGGAGGGCCCCGGCGCGCAGCGCCAGGGCGCTCGTGCTCACGCCCACGCGCGAGCTGGCCGCACAGGTGGGGGAGAGCTTCCGCACCTACGGCCGCCACCTCGGGCTCACCCACGCCCTGGTCTTCGGCGGGGTGGGGCAGACGCCGCAGGTCAAGGCGCTGTCCCGCGGCGTGGACATACTGGTCGCGACGCCGGGCAGGCTCCTGGACCTCATGAACCAGGGGCACGCGAACCTCTCCGGCGTGGAGGTCTTCGTGCTCGACGAGGCGGACCGGATGCTGGACATGGGATTTCTGCCGGACATGAAGAGGGTGATCGCGAAGCTCCCTAGGGAGCGCCAGACGCTGCTGTTCTCGGCGACGATGGCGCCGGAGATACAGGGGCTGGCGGAGGGGATGCTGAAAGACCCGGTGAAGGTGGCCGTGGACCCGCCGGCGTCCACGGTCGAGAGGGTCGAGGAGCGGGTGCACTTCGTGGACGAGGGGAACAAGCGGGCGCTTATCACCGATCTGCTCAGGTCCTCCGAGATCGGCCGCGCCCTCGTCTTCACGCGCACCAAGCACGGCGCGAACCGCCTGGTGAAGCAGCTTGCCCAGTCGTCGATCGAGGCGCGCGCGATACACGGCAACAAGTCGCAGACCGCGCGCACCGCGGCGCTGGCCGATTTCCGCGCCGGCGCCTGCCGGGTGCTGGTGGCTACCGACATCGCGGCACGCGGGATCGACGTGGACGGCATATCGCACGTGATCAACTTCGACATCCCAAACGAGCCGGCCAGCTACGTGCACCGCATCGGCAGGACGGCGCGCGCCGGGGCGTCGGGCAAGGCCATATCGCTCTGTGCGGCGGCCGAGCGCGCCTACCTGAGCGACATCGAGCGGCTGCTCAAGCGCCCGGTTCCGGTCAGCACGGACCATGCGTATCATTCCCCTGCCGCGGCCAGGGCCGAGTGCGCGGGGGGGACGGTATCGCCCCGCAACCGGGGCAACCCGAACCGGGGCGGCAGGAGCAGAGGCAGGAGAGGAAGCTGGGGTCGAGGCCGCTGATCCCATCTATGATGAAGGGGACAAAAAAGGGGCGGGATCTCTCCCGCCCCTTTCTCATGACCGATCGAAGCGCTCAGTGCTTGATGTCCTTGCGGATCTTGTCCAGCCACTGTGTGGCATGATCCTTCCCGCCCAGGCCGAAGGAGAGGCCGCCGGCGAGCGCCAGCATGGCGACGAGGCCGGTGAAGAGGATCTTGATGAGATCGGCAGCAACGCCCAGCTGGGTGAGCGCCGCCATGAACGCGAAGACTATCACCGCGGTGCGGGCGACCGTGCCCAGCAGCCCCGCAGAGGTCTCCGGGAGGCTGGAGGCCCTGACCGCCTTTATGACCAGGTCCTTGAGCCCGCCGCCCAGGATGAATCCGACCAGCAGTATCAGGACCGAGATGATGACGTTCGGGATATAGAGTGCTACCGCCTCGAAGAAGCTGGTTATCTGCGGCCACTTGAGGATGTCGGCCACCGCGATGAACGTCACGATGATGAAGAACCATTTGACAACCCACCCGACCAGGGACGAGGCGGTGATCTCCATGCCACGTTCCTTGAGCTTGGAGAGCCCGACAGTCTTCTGGAGGAAGGTGTCCAGCTTGGTGAGGTCGATGAGCTTTCTTGCCATGTGGCCCAGCAGGTTGGCGATGAGCAGGCCGATGAATAGGACCACGATCGCTGCAATGATGTTCGGGACGACCGCCACCACTTTGTTCAGGAAGCTTTGGAGGGCCTGCACTATTGCATCCTTCCACGTCATTAGCTGAGTCTCCATATCTTTCCCCCTTTCGTTGATTTTCAATAAGATAATTCCAATTTTGGCAGAATGCAACCGCTTCTTCACTCCCCTTTCCCGCTGTCCCCGCCCAGCCCATCCTGCTCTAGCACAGTCAGACGGAGCAAAATATCAGAGCACAGACGGAGTAGCACAGTCAGACGGAGCAAAATATCAGAGCACAGTCACGAGCACAGTCAGACGGAGCAAAGTTAACGACTTCAGGACCTCTCTTACTGCCGCCACGAGAATTTGCTTTTTTTACGCTCATCTGTTCTATTCTGCCTGTTCCGCGATGCGGGGGGAGGTGCAAGATGGAGAAGACGGCGGACAGGCGGGGAGCGATGATTCTTGCCGCGGCCATAGTGGCGGCTGGCATCGCGGCAGGGGGGTTCTTCGCGGGCAGGGGGTTCTACATGAGCAGGATGGCCGACCGGGTAGTGACGGTGAAGGGGCTGGCCGAGCAGGATGTGAGGGCAGACCTCGCCATCTGGACCGTGCGCTTCGTCGCTACCTCCGACTCGCTGGAGGCCGCGCAGGCCAAAATAGAGAAAGATCAGGGGCTGGTCCTCACATTTCTCAGGGAGAAGGGGCTGGCGGAGGAGGATATGGCGGTCGGCAGGACCGAGGTGATCGACCTCCTGGCCCAGCAGTACCGCGGGGAGGGGGCTTCGCAGAGCCGCTACATAGTGAAGGGGGCGGTCGGCGTGCGGAGCGGCAAGGTCGATCTGCTCGACGCGACCAGCAGGGCCACCGGCGAGCTTGTGCGCAGGGGCGTGGTGCTGGAGCAGGAATACGCGGAGGGCGGAACCGGGCCTAAGTACATCTTCACGAGGCTCAACGATGTGAAACCGGCTATGATCGTCGAGGCCACCGCGAACGCGCGGAGAGCCGCCGAGCAGTTCGCCAAGGACTCCAAGAGCGGGCTGGGCAAGATAAAGCGCGCCTACCAGGGGATGTTCATGATACTGCCCCGCGACGGGAACGAGTCGGTCTCCGAATCCAGATACATAGACAAGAAGGTCCGCGTGGTCTCCACAATAGATTACTACCTTGTGAGGTGAGCAGTTTCGTCCCCGCACTCCCCGAGCGTCAGACGGAGCGTAATTGGTCAGGGTGCACAAAAACGCAGCACCCCCTCAACTCCATTATCTTATAACACCTGTTTTATGGGGTTTATTTGGGGGCTCGTTTGGCATGCTGTTTGCTTATAGCAAGGGTCATGGCCTACCTTCCAAGATACGAGATCATTTGCGATGATGCCTGCTTCCACGTCACCTGGCAGTGCCACAACAAGGACTGGCTGATTCAATGGGAGTGGGCCAAAAGCGCGTATTATGACCTTTTACTCAAGTATAAGGATAAGTACGGTATTCAGTTCTACTCCTACAACTTTATGGACAACCACCCCCACCTGACGGGACACCTTGAAAACAAAGAGAAATTCTCAGCCTTCTTCAGGGTCGTGAACAGCCAGTTCGCCAGGATCGTCAACAAGCAGCTCAAGAGACGGGGACAGGTGGTGATGGATCGATTCAAGTCTCCCATGATCGAGTCGGACGAGCACATGCTTACGGTCATGGGCTATGCCGATCTCAATCAACACAGGGCCAGGAAGGTGTCGCATCCCCGAAAGAACCAATGGTCGTCTTACCAGTACTACGCTTATGGCAAGGCCGATGCGCTGATCAGTCCGGCTCCTTCTTATCTTGATCTGGGGAAAACTCCGCTGGAGCGACAGAACGAGTATCGAGCCATCGTCGAGTCAATAATGGCGCATCGGAGGGAAATAAACATCTCCCACACGCACTTTATCGGCAACCCGGAGTGGGTCCTGAGCAAGTATCGCGAGCTCTGTGAAAAACTCGGCAGAAAAGCGACCGATGCGAGACTCATCCGCATGACGAGCGCGCCGGGATAGCCTTCCCCGCAGTTGCGAACAACTCCCTTAGTGTCATCAACTTTTGCAAGAGGGTGGAGGTCTATCTGAAGGGCTTCTATGAGGTGTTTTTTGCCTCTCTCCGATCAGTTGAAGGACAATTCTGAACTGCGGAAGATCAAGCCAAGCCGCTGCGGATGACAAAATCATCATGATTCATTGCCAAGCAAGAGACAAATTAACGTCTGGACCAAAATCCGCTCCGTCTGACAGACCAAAATCCGCTCCGTCTGACATAAAGGAAAGGAAGGCGAAGGTACGGCATTCATTTATATCGCCAGATCGACATGTCGAGCGGCTCCCCTTCGCTGTTCGTGGACTGGCCGGCAAGAATCAGGCGCCCCATGTCGTCGATCATCACGCGGATAGCTGCATCCGATCCGAACCCCCCTGTGTATGTGACCACGCCGCCTGAGCCGAACGTGGGGTCCGGGCTTCCGTTCTCGAGTAAGCGGCGCAGCACTGCGCGGTTCCTCTGCATTCCGACCGCGACTATCTTGCCCGAAGCATCGACCGTGATGTCGGCCGCATATTCGTCGTTGATCTCGTTGCCCCTGTAGCGGACTATCCCTTCCTCCCCGAATGTCTCGTCGAGCTCTCCGTCCGCGGTGAGCCGGCCGATCACGAATTCGTATTTCCCGAAAAAGGGTTCGTTCGGCATTGCACCCGCGAACAGGATGCGGCCCTGGGCGTCGATGGCGATAGAATCCACATAGGAATCCTCCACCAGCATGCACTGGGCCCAGCCGCCCTCCTTCCCGCCGCCGAACTCCTGATCGAGCTCCACCGTCATCGCCTTTTCGTCCACGATGAGCCTCCAGACCATGCCGAAGAAATAGTCGCCTCTCTCCTCCTCTGCAGCGAGATTTCCTACGCCACCCACGACCAGGCGGCCCTGCGGGTCGATCGCGACGTCTAAAGCGTCCTGATGGTATCCAGGCTCGAGGATGTCGACGAACCCGTACAGTCCCTTGTCCCTGTTGTTGAACTCAGGGTCGAGGGTGCCGTCCGCGAGCAGCCTCCAGACGATGGCCCCTTCGAGCGAGAGGTTGTTCTTGAACCTGCCGACCACGGTCATCCTGCCCTCGCCGTCGACAACTGCGTCGTGGCCGACGATCTCCTGGTATGCGTCCCCCTCCGAGACAAAGGCTATGCCGCCGTTGCCGAACGTCTCGTCGAGTGCGCCGTCGGGGGTCAGGCGCCAGAGCAGATAATAGAGATCGTCGCCCAGCCCCTCGTCCTTGTTGTAGTCGAGAAACGCCGCGACGATCACCGTCCTTCCTTCGTTGTCCAGCGCCACGCCGATCTTTTCCCAGGCGTTGTACGCGCCCCCCCTCTTCGGGGCGAAATACAGTTCCACGGGCAGCCGCACCGGGTCGCCCCGGAAATAGCCGTCCTCGCCGAAGCTTGTGTCGGGGGTGCCGTCCGCAAGCAGCCTCGCGGCGAACACGATCTCGTCCTTTCCGTTTTTGCCGCCGCACTGGTCCACGCCCACGACCACGATTCTGCCTTCGGAATCGAGCTCAGCGTCGCTGATCCACTCGTAGCAGAACCCCTTCTCATCCCCCTCCTTGTAGTCGAGCTCTCCTATCGTGTAGGGCGTGCCGCAGACCTCGGCCTGCGGCTCGCTCACGTCGCCGATCACCGCCTCGAGCACGTAGCAATAGAGGACGTTGTTGTTGGAGAGGCCGGAATGCGGGTAGGGCGGCGATACCCCTTCGATCGTCTCGGTCCCCTCTGCGACCGCGATGTTTGGGTTTATGTCCGGATTCAAAATGCCGGCGCCGATTCTCCAGTGCAGGTTCCACGAGTCCACATCGCCGGCCATGGCGTTCCAGGAGAGCGTATTCCTCATCGTGTACGGAGCGACCGCGGTCTCGCCCAGGACCGGCATTGGCCTTGCGCAGACCTCGGTCGAGAGCCCGCTTTCCGCGCCGTCCGCAGCGATCGCCTCCACGGCGTAGCAGCGGAGTATGCCGTTGGGCAGCCCCGCATGCAGGTAGTTAGTGTCCACGAGGTCCTCAACGATTATCGTGGCGACTGCCTTGTCGGTCGGGGACTTCGTGAGCCCGGGAGAGTTTGCGGAGTAGAGGCGGTAGCTTGCAGCTCCCGAGACCGCGTCCCATACGAGGGTCACCTGGTGGTTGGCCGCGGCAGCCATGAGGCTGAGCGGCATGCCCTCCAGGACAATCGGCGCCGATGGTGGCGTCGGGGAGTCGGGGGCATCCTCTCCACCTCCTCTGAGCAGGCCGCCGCCGCATCCGAAAGAGATTAGAATCGATGCGCATATGGCGATGCACACGAAGGTGAAACAATGAAATCGAGCCTTCGCGGATTTAATGTCCTTCATAAAGACCTCCCTCCGTCAGACCGATGCCGTATAATTTTTGTGCATAATGCATGCCTGATTCCTGAAGAGCGCAGTGCAATAAAGGGGATATTTACGTCGTTGTGAGCTTTTATGCTGTAGGTGTGAAAAGATATCGTTTCAGAGGGGTATAAAAATACTTTTTCCGTCAAGGAATTGACACTGATGCCATAACAGTTCGTCTGCTTTCGGGCTCCTCCTATTTTAGTGACTTCAGCATGCTTTGATATTTTGCTCCGTCTGACGGAGGCGTGACGGAGGCGGAACCCGGCATCAGGGCACAACTACCTGATATATAAGAGTTTTTGCTTGCTCCGTCTGACGTGAAACTTTGCTCCGTCTGACGAATTCCGGGATTGACGTTATCTGCGCTGCAGCCGCCGGCGCCGAACACGTTTGCAAATCCCGAGATGAGAGCCGCAAATAGTATCAGTGTCAGAACCCGTGATTTCATAGGATCAAAACCTCACGAATATCGCAGGCAGGGGGGCGGCTGTCCTTATGGCCGCTGCAGCGGGGTAATTTGCGGGGAGGACCCCGAACGGAAAGGCGATGCTGTAGCCGAAACCCCATGCTGTTCCAAGGCCGCTGTCCATGCCGAGAATCGGGATCATGCCGCCTACATTAAAACCCCTTATGCGCACCGCACCATCGGCCACTATCGTGAGCCAGTAGAGGCCCGGGTCGAGGTCCTGGTTTATCGCGATGGTCTTCACGCCGTTGGCGTTGGTGGCCACGGTGCCCGCATCAAGGACGAGGCCTCCGGGATAGTCGTTGCCGTCGTCGTCATATATGCCCAGGCGCGCCAGGGTGCCGGCCGCGGTCGTGACCCGGACGGCCATGGCATCCAGGGTAACGGCGCGCGAGACGATGAAGGGCATGGCATAGAGGGTGTTTGCGGCCAGAGTTGCCTGGCCCACCGCTGCGCCCGTATTGGGGCTGGTATAGAAGCGGTTCGATGCGGCCCCGCTAACCCTGTAATAGTACAGGTCTTTCGGCGGGGGTGCGCTTCCCCATGTTGCTCCGTCTGACGTGAGGAGGTCTCCGGCAGGGCCCGGCGGTACGCTTAAGATGTCGCTCCATGCGGCGCCGTCGTTGGAGGCCTGCCATGTGCTCGTGCCGGTGTTGTAGCGCAGGCCGGGATCGTTGCCGGGCTGGCTGGCCAGGATCACGTTGTTCGCGGCCGCGCCGCTGCCGATCGTGAACGTGTCGCCGTTGCCGGAGAAGGCGGTGATCTTGTCGGACGTGACCGATCCGGCCGCGATCTGCGCCGTGCCCACGGCCCCGGCCGAGATCTGGCCGGCCGTGATCTGGTCCGTGCTCTTCAGGAAATCGTCGGGAGCATAACCCCTTAAGAACTGGCTGTTGAAGGAATATACGGAGGAAGAGATCTGTATCGGCGGATCGAGCGCCGAGAAGCCGTTTGTCCCGTCGTCGAACCATGCGTGCAGGTAAATCGTGTCCTCGGTGCTGAAGATGGCGGGGTCGATGGGGTCCATGGCCGCGCTGCCGATCGTGATCTGGAAGACTCCCTCGTTCACCGTCACCGGGAAGGCGGCCGCGGGCTCGCTGCCGTCCGCGCTCGTGCCGTCGTTGCTCCAGAGCGAGGCGCCTGTCTCATCCACGAGGGCCAGCTTGAAATGACCGGTCCCGTCGAAGGGCAGATCGTCCACGAATATGCTGCCCTGATAGACCAGGTCCGCCGGCACCGATTGCGGCGGGGCAGCCACGGCCTGCGTTGCGAGCAGGAAGAATGAAGCAAAGATGAAGATCCACGACAAAAGCCTGTTCTTCATCGGGTGCCTTCCTTAACAATCACTCCTGAATATGCTGTTATCAATGCTGCCACACATCCGCGCGCCAGGTCTGAGATGCAGCATTTTGATTGTTTGCTACTGCGCAGGCGCGCACAGTAACAGTGTTTGCAGCCGAAACATATCCATTCCAGGTCATTCTTAACGTTTCAATACCACCAGTCACAGGGGTCGGTGTTGCAACGACCGTATCACCAGTAGCTGCACCAGTAACTGTTATCGTTTGACTTTCACAATTACTCGATAAATTTCCGAAATCTATAGTACCAGTCGCAGAAAGATGTCTTGTAATTGCGGTTCCGCCGCCGATCGTAAGCGTCTCACCGGTATTTAATTTTAAATCATCGCCCGATGTTGCAGGCGACAGGTCTGTGCCTGTCTTGGACCAGTAATTGGCCCCGGCACCTGTCCATGTCAGGTTTCCGTTTCCGTCGGTCGTCAGGACCTCACTTGCATCGCCGTCGTCAGGGGGCATCGTGTAAGCCGTGCTCATGGTCATTGCCGCGTTCGGATACAATGTCACAAAGTAATCAGTACCCCCCTGTTCGGAGAAGATGCTCAGCTGGCCGTCGGTTCCGTTGGCACCGGTCTGCAGCGCAAGGAACGTGCCTGCTGCAGGCGTCGTGGCGCCGACAGTCGTCCCGTCAATAGCGCCTGAATCGATGTCCACCTTCGTGATATTGACCTCACCCGTGCCCTTGGGCGTGATCGAAATGTCAATATTGGCATCGGTGCCCGCAGCTGCAAGGACTGGGGATAAACCTGTCTGCGCGTTGGAAATGGCAAGATTATTGACAGCCGATGCCACGGGCACGAATTCCAACAGTTCGTTCGCATTCGCGTCGGCAAGATATTTGCCCGATGCGATCCGCAATACGGAGTTGAGAAGAACATCCGTCCCATCCGCCGATAGACTATCAAGCGCGATGTCGGCAACATCTGTAATGTTCTTGTCGGAGAATGC
>JAFGMW010000094.1 GCA_016927275.1 Pseudomonadota bacterium | reverse complement strand
TGCTGAGGTCCTCTGCCATTTCGACCGACTGCTTGTAGCAATTCAGCTTTTCGTGAAACATTTTAAACCTCCCTTGAGTTGGTTTTTTGCGTTGCCCTCCACCCTCTTTGAGAGGGCAACGAAAAAACCAACTTCACAGGAGGAGTTATGAATCACGAAAAGCTGGATTGCTTCAGGCAGTTGATGGCGCTGGCAGAGGACCTTGCAAAGAGGGTCGCCAAGTGGCCGAGGGGAAACGGGTTCCTGGCCGATCAGCTCAACCGGGCGATGTCATCGGCTGTCCTAAACCTCGCCGAGGGCAACGGCAAACGTGCGTACGGCCGGGAGCGCCGCCGCTTCTTTCAAATCGCGCTCGGGTCGCTCGCCGAAACCAGCGCAGCGCTCGATCTGGCGCGCGCCTTCGGGCTCATGCCCGCAGTCCAACAGGAAGCCCTCAAATCGCGCCTCAAGCTCGCCTACGTCAAGATCGAGGCTCTTCCATGAGCCCCGATTTTTTCTCTCAGCTCAGAGCTCTGAGCTCTCAATCTGTTCTCTCAATCTGGATCTGTGATCTGAGCTCGCAGTTGAACTGCGATGGTGAGGCGATGGTAAAGCGATGGAAAGACGATGATGCTGCGATGGTACTGCGATTATTTTCCTCTGAGCCTGCTAAATTCCGCAGTTAGTTTAGGCACTACCTCAAACAGATCCCCCACCAATCCGTAGTCCGCGATGCGGAAGATCGGGGCGTTGGGATCGGAGTTGATCGCGAGAATCTTTTCCGAGGTCTGCATGCCCACCAGATGCTGGATCGCGCCGGAGATGCCGATCGCGATGTAGAGCTTCGGGCAGACCGTGCGGCCGGTCTGGCCCACCTGGTGCGCGTATGGAACCCAGCCCTCGTCGACCACGGTGCGCGAGGCTCCGACAGCGGCCCCCAGGACCTCCGCCAGGTCGCGGACGAGCCTGAAGTCCTCACGCTTTCCGAGCCCCCTGCCGCCGGCCACGACGATCTCCGCATCAGCTATGTTCCCGGCACCCTTGAGCTCCATCACGGTCCTGACGATTTCGATGTCGGATGAGAGGACCTTCTCAGGGGGATGCTCCTCGACGAGCTCGCCTTTTCTCGCAGGATCGGAGGGCAGGATCTTCATCACGTGGGGCCTCACCGTAGCCATCTGCGGACGTGAGCACGTGCACATGATCTGCGCCATGATGTTGCCGCCGAACGCCGGGCGGACCTGGACGAGGTTGCCGTCGTCGTCTATCGAGAGCTTCGTGCAGTCGGCGGTCAACCCTGTGCCGAGCATCGCCGCCACCCTGGGTATGAACGAGCGACCCTGAGCCGTGGCCCCCGCCAGCACGACCTCCGGCCTGTGGCGCGCCACCAGCCAGACCAGCGCAGACGCGTATGCGTCGTCGCGGAATGCCGAGAGCCTGGGCGAATCGATCGCGTAGACCCTGTCCGCGCCGTGAGCGAACAGCAGGCCGGCACACGAGGCGGCGCCTCCCCCCATCACGACGGCGGAAAGGCCGCACCCGCACGCGTCGGCGAGCCCCCGGCCGCAGCCGAGCAGCTCGAACGAGACGCGGTGCAGGCTGCCGGCCCTGCGCTCGCAGTAGACCCACACCCCGCTGTGGCCCGAGAGGCTGGCGCGGTCGCAGACCTTCGGCTTGTCGAAGACGATCGCGTCGACCGGGCAGACCTTCGCGCAGGCCCCGCAGAGGATGCAGGTCTCGTAGTCGATGACCGCCTTGCCGGCGTGCATCTCAATGGCCTCGACCGGGCACTCGTGCACGCAGATGCCGCAGCCGGTGCACTTCGCCTTTATGACCTCGATGCCCATATCTCCGAGAGGTCGGGCGCAAGGGCCCTGACCGCCTTTCCTATGTTCTCGTCCGTCGCCGGCACAGGACGCGCCCCTTCCCTGTGGGCCGGCGCGAATATGCGGTCCACCCAGGTGGGCGAGCCGTCGAGGCCTATCGCCGCCTCGTCGCAGCCGATGTCCTCCGGCCCCCAGACCGGTATCTGCGCGCGGCGCGCCCTCACCTTCCCGGAGAAGGAGGCGTAGCGCGGGACGTTCGCCTCCTTCACGACCGATATGAGGCAGGGCAGCCGCGTCTCCACCACCTCGTGGCCCTCCTCGGTGATGCGCCAGGCAACGATCCGCTCCTTCGATATCTCGGCTATCCTGTTCACGAAGATTATCTGCGGGATTCCGAGCCTCACCGCTATGCCCGGCCCCACCTGCGCGGTGTCGCCGTCCGCCGCCTGCTTGCCGCAGACCACGATGTCGAACTTGCCGATCCTCTTGATCGCCTGGGAGAGCGCGTAGCTCGTCGCCAACGTGTCGCTGCCCGCGAAGGCGCGGTGCGAGATCAGCGCCGCGTCGTCGGCGCCCATGGCCAGCGCCTCCTCCAGCGCGGCCCGCGCCTGCGGCGGTCCCATCGTGATGACGGTCACCCTGCCGCTGCCGAACCTCTCCTTGATGCGCAGCCCCTCCTCTATCGCGAAGGCGTCGAAGGGGTTGAGCACGGCGCGGACGCCGTCGCGCACCAGCGTCTTGGTCTGCGGATCGACCTTCACGTCGGTGGTGTCGGGCACCTGTTTCACGCAGACCACGATCTCCATCACATCCCCTTGTAGTTGGGCCCGCCGCCGCCCTCGGGCGGGGTCCAGGTGACTATCCTGTAGGGGTCCTTCACGTCGCAGGTCTTGCAGTGCAGGCAGTTGGCCGGATTGAGGTGCAGCCTCTTTACGCCGTCCGCCTCCTCCACCATCTCGAAGACGTTGGCGGGGCAGAACCGCTGGCAGGGGTTTCCGTACTCGGTCCTGCATATCCCGTTGCAGATGGAGATGTCCTCTATCTTCAGGTGGCAGGGCTGGTCCTCCTCGTGCTTGGTGCCGGAGGCGAAGACGCAGGTCAGCTTGTCGAAGGTGATCCTGTTGTCCGGCTTGAACTCAGCGGGCGAATCGCCCCCTCTGCCCGACATCTTGCGCATGCAGAGCGCGTCCTCCGCCACCCTGAAGCGGCGGACGATCCCCCTCCCGCAGGTGACGAACTGGAGCGCGGCGTGGATCATGCCCGGTATCAGCCCGCGGTGAAAGCCCTGGTGGAAGTTGCGGGCGCGCCACATCGCCTTTCCCACCCAGCTCTTCTTGAGCCTGGCCTCGTACGAGGAGAGCATCGACTCCGAGGGGTCGTCGGCGGCCAGCGCCTCGCAGATCGTCTCCGCGGCGCACATCCCCGACTTCATCGCGAGGTCGATCCCCTTGAGCTTCATGGCGTCGAGTATCCCCGCCGCCTCGCCCGCGATTATGAAACCGTCGCCGTACGGGCGCGGCATGGCGAACCACCCGCCCTCCGCGATCGTCTTCGCGCCGTACGAGACGAGCCTCCCCCCCTCGAGCGTGCGCGAGACGTACGGATGCTCCTTGAGGCGCTGCAGGAGCTCGAACGGGTGGATGGAGCCCCTCCTGTAGTCGAGCCCGACCACCAGCCCCACCGCGACGAGCCTGTCGCGAACGTGGTAGATGAAGCTGCCGCCGAAGGTGTCGAGTGCGAGCGGCCAGCCCATGGTGTTTATGACCGTGCCCTTGTGGAAACGATCCTCTCGGACCTCCCAGAGCTCCTTGAGCCCCACCGCGTAACCCTGCGGGGTGCAGCCTGCGTCGAGCCCCTTTGCGGCGACGAGCCGCTTGGTGAGATGCCCGCGCGCCCCCTCTCCAAGCACCACGACCCTGGCCCCCACGTCGGTCGGCGGCAGGGCGTTTTGCTTCGGGCGGCCCTCCTTGTCGAACCCCTTGCCCTTGAGCCTCACGCCTATGACCGCGCCGCGCGAGTCGAAGATCAGCTCGTCGGCCGCCTCCCCCGTGAAGATCTCCACCCCCTCGCGCTCCGCCTGCCTTCCAAGCCACTTCACGAACTCCGCGAGCGACATCAGGTACTTGCCGCGGTTGGACATGGGAGGGGGGACGATGGGCACCGGGATCCGGCGGCGCTCGGTGAGAAACGAGAGAGACTCGTGCCTGACCCTGGGGCCGAGCGGGGGATCGAGGTCGCGAAAGTCAGGCAGGAGCTCATCGAGGGCGCGCGCGTCGAATGTGGCGCCGGAGAGGCTCTGGTCGCCGAGGTTCGGCGCCTTCTCGATCACGGCCACCGATATGCCGGAGAGCGCCGGATTGGATTTCGCCAGCCTCTTGAGCATGAGCGCCCCGGCGAGCGAGGCGGGGCCTGCGCCAACGAATATCGCGTCGAACGAGATGTGCATGAAATCCTATAGGCCACTCAAGTGCCCACTAAGTCAAGGGATTCCATCGCCAGACCGGCCTTGTTAAAGAACGTTGTCTTCTGCTATTCTGCACAGATCATGGAGTACGACAGGCCGACCGAGATCTACAAAATCGACCCGGACAAAGGCCCTGGCCGCAGGATACTGGGCATGCGCAGGGGCGCATTCATCGCCATTGCGGCCGGCCTGGCCCTCATCGCCGCCATCGTCTTCATAAGGCAGAGCTTCATGGGGGACACCCGCGAGGAAGCGGCCTCTCAGGCCAGGGACAAGGTGCGCCGGAGGGACATCTCCGCGCTCATCGAAGCGGCGATGCAGAACCCGAACTCGGCCGGAGCGCGCTACGACCTTGCGAAGGCCCTTGCCGATGCCGGAAGGCACGAGGAGGCGATAGAGGAGTACAAGAAGGCGCTCAACCTCGACCGCAAGTTTGAGAGGGCACACATGGGCATGGGCCTCTCCTACGAGGAGCTCGGCCTGTTCGACGACGCGATCAAGGCGTACCGTGAGGCGCTGCGGACGAATTCCGGCAACGCCGAGGCGCAATATCGCATGGGTGTCTCGCTGGCCAACCTCGGCCGGGACAAGGAGGCGATCTCCTACTTCGCCCGGGCCATAACCATGGACCCCACCTACGCTGGCAGACCCAGCGCCCCGGAGACAGCGGCGAGGGGCACGCCGGAATCGAGGCCCGGGGATACCGGCGAAGCGGCAGCCCCGGAGGCGGGCCCCGAGGCCCCGCCGCCTGAAGCGGAGACCGAAGGGGAGGAGGAGACAGCACCCCCCGTCACGGGCAGGCTTGAGGACGAGTTCGCGATGCCGAAAGATGTGATGGACCAGTTCGGAGAGTCGATCCTCTACAGCTCCGATTCAGCGGCGGTGAACATCGGGCTCGGCACCCTGTTCAACTCCCTGGGACAATACCCGATGGCCATACAGTCGTTCGCAAAGGCGGTCGAGCTAGAGCCCGCAAACGCGGCGGCCCACCTGGGGCTGGGGCTCGCCCACCTCGGCGCCGGCGACCGGCCCGCCGCGGTCGCGCAGTACAACATCCTCACGGCCCTGGACCCCGCGAGCGCGGCAAAACTCCTGGATGCGCTGAATAAATAAATGGCCATCTCTTAAAAAAAAACAGGGGTTTTGCGCTCCCAACGGGACTCGAACCCGTGTCTTAGCCTTGAGAGGGCTATGTCCTAAACCGCTAGACGATGGGAGCGCAAAACCCCTTAATTGAGCCGCAGGCACTAGCAAATTCACCCTGGTGAGGCAAGCCCTTATTCTCTTGTATTTATGCGAATATGGGTTATCTAGGGGCCATGAGCATCGCCGGGAACATGCCGGCCCTGCTGCTTGTGGGGCCAACCGGTTCCGGGAAATCGCCACTCGGGGCGATGCTGGAAAAGCGCACAGGATGGGTCCATTTCGACTTCGGCCACGAGCTGCGCGCGGTCGTGCGCGGCGCTGCGGACCACGGCCTCACGGACGAAGAGGTCGAGTACGTCTCCGGGCTCATCTCCAGGCACGAGCTCTTCCCCGACGAGGCGTTCCCGATCGTCAAGAAGATCGTGGGCTCGTTCGTGAAGAAGAACGGCGGGGCGCCGGGCGTGATACTCAACGGCCTGCCCAGGCACCTGGGCCAGGCCCGAGACATCGCGGACCTGGTGGAGGTGAAGAAGGTGGCGGTGCTCAACTGCACCCCGCGCGAGGCGGCGGCCAGGGTTGCCCGCCGCTCCATGGGCCTCACGGGCGACCACTTCGGCAGGCCGGACGACACGCACGAGGCGGTCCTCAAGAAGCTCGGCACTTTCGCAAACGAGACGGTCCCGATGATCGAGCACTACCGCAGCGCAGGCACAAACATCATCGACGTCATAGTGGAGAGCGGCACCACCGAGGCGGGCATCGCCTCGCAGATACTGGAATGGTTCTGATCAGATCCCGCTCGCTATCAGCCCGCCTATGATCGCGCCGTAGATCGTGGACATGAAGGGGTTCTTCGTTATCGGGCAGACGCCGGTCGAACAGCCGATCAGCCTGTACATAACGATGTAACCGAAGGCCGCGCCTGCGATCGCGCCTATCGCCAGCCTCAGCGCCATTTTTGGTCCTTTCTTCACTTGCCCCGCCTCGCGGACCTCTTGTGGAACAGCAGGAGCACTCCGCATATTATGAGGGCGGCGGGCAGAAGAGGGAGGTTTATCGCGTATATCTCACCCACCCCGGCCAACACGAAGACCGTGCCGATGATGAGCCAGAACATCGAGACCGTGACCCCAGCGACAAGCCTCACCACGGCGCCGCCCAGTATTATCGCCCCGACCCCCAGCGCGCCCATCCCGCGGGGGATCGTCTTGAAGAGAAGGATGGCGCCGATCCAGATGAAGAAGAGCCCCCAGCAGACCGCGTCGATGCGCGCGCCCGCCGCGCTCCTTGTGTGAAGCGCCCTCTCGTCGTTTTCCATGGCCACCTCCGGCAGGACGAAGCTACCAGAGGCCGCGGCCCAGTCAAGGCCGAAGGCGGGCGATGGGGCTTGCGCGATCGGCCCCTGTCGCATAAGAAGCCCTGTCAAAGGGACAGGATCGCATGAGGCTCTCGACCGCAACTGTCATATCGCTGATCGCCCACGTGGCGCTCCTTGCCGCGCTCGCAGCGGCCTGGGGGTTCTTCGCAGCCGCGCCGTCGGCAGGGCCCGGCGATGCGGTGAGCGTCTGGATCGAGGCCCCCGAGGGATCGAGGGCTCGGGCGCAGGGCGCAGCATCCCCGAATGCGCGCCCCTCCCCTCGAGACGCGATGGCCGATCCCGCGTCACCGGCGGGGCCAG
The DNA here is from genome assembly GCA_016927275.1 of Pseudomonadota bacterium. Lineage (NCBI taxonomy): Bacteria > Pseudomonadati > Pseudomonadota > Pseudomonadota bacterium. The sequence continues at coordinate 45,467 of JAFGMW010000094.1, read as the reverse complement.
AGGACCGGAGCAAGGGCGGCGCGCACGCGGCATCCGATGGCGCGGGCGGCGGAGAGGCGGTCGGCGTTGCCGGGGCGGAGGGCGGCAGGGGAAAGGGCGGCGACGCGCTGCTCGCGAAGATATGGCGGAGGATCGACTCTGCGAAATACTACCCGGCGGCCGCGCGCCGCCGCGGGATATCGGGCGAGCCGAGGGTCACCTTCCAGATAGGCGAGGACGGGGGCGTGGTATGGGCCAGGCTCGCCGGCTCCTCAGGCGAGGCGATGCTCGACGAGGCGGCGGTCGCGACGGTCAGGCGCGCGGCCCCTCTGCCCTACTACCCTGCGCCGATAACGCTGGCGGTGAAGTACTCGATGGATGAATGAAGGAGGAAGAGGGATCTCAGGGCAGCACGGAGCATCGCCAAGACGGGACGCTTCGACGGCGCTTTTCTCGCTATCCCTCGTCGCCTCAGACGCCGGCTCCTCGGGGGCTTTCGTCGGCCGGAAAATTATAGGGCTGCTGAACCCGGCCTCCCTGCCTGCCGGCAGGCAGGCTCGAGCCACGCTGCGAAAAGCGCCGTCGAAGCGTCCCGTCTGCAGGCTTCAAAGGATTGCCCAAGCAGCGCCAGGGATAAAATGACATCTGCATTCGACAAGCTCAGCATCGGCAGCCTTCGGCTGAGAAACAACCTGATCGCAGCGCCGCTGGCCGGCCTGTCGTCGCTTCCCTACCGGATGCTCGCGATGGAGTGCGGCTGCGCGCTCGCCATCTCCGAGATGGTGGCCGCCGAGGGCGTGGTGAGGGCGCAGGAGAAGACGCGCCGCTACTTCGCCAACGACGCCTCCGTTCGCCCCTTCGGCCTCCAGATCTTCGGCGCGCGTCCCGCCGCGGTATTCGACGCCATAAGGGCGCTCGAGGGCGAGGCGTTCGACCTCGTCGACATCAACATGGGCTGCCCTGTGAAGAAGGTGGTCTCAAAGGGCGCAGGCGCGGCCCTCATGAAGACGCCCGCGCTCGCGGCGGAGATCGTATCCGCAGCGAGAAAGGCGACGGGGCTCCCCGTCACCGTGAAGATGCGCTCGGGCTGGGACGAGTGCTCGATCAACTGCGCCGAGATCGCGCGCATCGCCGAGGCGGAGGGCGCAGACGCGGTGTTCGTGCACGCGAGGACCCGCTCCCAGCTCTACTCCGGCCGTGCGGACTGGGGCGTGATAGCCACGGTGAAGGAAGCGGTCTCGATACCGGTGATCGGAAACGGCGATGTGCGCACGCGCGAAGACGCCCTTCGCATGATCTCGGAGACCGGCTGCGACGGCGTGATGATCGGCCGCGCCGCGATCGGCAACCCGTGGATATTCAGGGGCATCCTGGAGCCCGGCTACGCCGGCCCATCGGCCCCGGAGCGCGGGGTCCAGGCGGCGCGCCACCTCGAGATGCTCTGCTCGTTCGTGGGCGAAAAGAGGGGCGTCATGATGATGCGCCAGGTGCTGCCGTGGTACGGGAAGGGAATGCACGGGGTGCGAAGATTCCTCAATCAGGCCAACGGGATCACAGATGCATCCGATCTAAAACAACTGATCTCACACTTCTTCGCTTCTAGCTTCTAGCTTCTGCCTTACCCAGCATCTCAAACAGCGCCGGCATCGATATCCCGATCACGTTCGTGAAGCAGCCCTCCACCCGATTCACGAGGCACGCGCCCTTTCCCTGGATGGCGTAGGCGCCGGCCCTGCCCTGCCACTCGCCGGAAGCGATGTACCAGTCGATCATCCCGGCCGGCATCTTTACGAACTCGACCTTCGTCACCGTGACCTTCGCGTCGAGGGTCGCGGCCGCGAGATCCCTCACCGCGATCGCGCTCGCCACCTCGTGCGCGCGGCCGGAGAGCTTGCGCAGTATCGCGCGGGCATGCGCCTCGTCCGATGGCTTTCCTATTATCTCCCCTCCGAGCCCTATCGCCGTGTCCACGGCGACGACTACGCAGTCGAGCGAGGGTGGAACTGCCGCCTCCGCCTTGGCGCGGGCCAGCCTCTCCACATAGGCGAATAAGCCCTCGCCCGGGAGCGCCGCCTCGTCGATCGAGACGATCTGGGTGTCGAACTCAAACCCCGCGTCGGCCACGAGCCTGCGCCTGGCCGGTGAGGCGGTGGCCAGGAGCAGCGGCCTTCTGAAATCGATCAGCGCCATGAGCGGATAATGCCTGCTGGAGGCGACGAGCGCAAGGGGCTGGAGGAGAGCGCCAAAACACCTCAAATCACTTGGCATATGGCTCATCTTGAAATATCTATCAGTTTCTATGGGGGGCAAGGGCAAATACGTCTTATTCGCCGCTGCGCTGATCGCGACTGCGGCGCTCACCACCGTCGCATTTCACCTCTTCAACCAGGCTGGCATAGACTACGCAAAGGGCCACAGATTCATCGAACAGAGGATGCCCCAGGAAGCGCTCCCCTACCTCGCAAAGGCGGTCTCCCTGCGGCCAGGCTTCAGGAAGGCCCTTCAGGAGCTGGGGCTTGCCGCGCTCTGGACAGGAAACTACGGCGTGGCACGGAAGATCTTCGAGGCGCTCCTTGCCGTCGACCCTCACAACCGCTTCGCGGTCAGGGGGCTGGCCGACATAATGGCCTGGACAGGGCAGCGCGAGGAGGCGATCGAGGCGTATAGGCAGATACTCTCCAGGCATCCGAAGGATTTCCCGACCATGCGCTCCCTCGCCGACGCCCTCTACTGGGAAAAACGTTACGACGAGGCAATACCGCTTTATCGCTCGTACCTCATCTTCGAGCCGACCCATCAGGAGGCGATCTCCAATCTGGCCCACTCGCTCGCAAAGGCGGGGCAAGAGGATGAGGCGAGGGAGCTCCTGGCCGATCTCGATAGGCGCTTCCCGGATGATCCGCGGGCCCTCAAGGCGATAGGCAGATACCATCTCGAGGGCAGTCAGTTCGACAAGGCCGAGACCTACTACCGCCGGGCGCTCCGGATCGACCCCTCGGACCTGGAAGCGCGCGTGAGGCTCGCCGACTGCATGGTAGGCGGGGGCGACTGGGAAGCGGCGCTGGCGCAGATGGACGAGGCGGTGTCGATCAGGCCGGACGACGCAGGCGTGAGGGTTGCGCGCGCCAACGTGATCCTGTGGTCGGGCGACTTCGAGGCGGCCCGCGCCGCCTTCTCCGAGATCCTGGAGCGATGGCCTAACGACGCGTCCGCGGTCGCAGGTATGGCCAACTCCCTGCAGTGGCAGGGAAAGATTGCCGATGCGATCCCTTATCTTGAAAAGCTGGTCGAGTGGGACTACGCGGGCACAAAGAGCGCACTTGAGCTTGCCGCCGCGTATGCTGCGGTGGGCAGAAACGAGGATGCGGCAGCGATCTACCGGGAGACCCTCACGCACGAGGCCCCCTCTCCGGAGGAGATGGCGGAGGCCTCGCAGGCGTTCTTCGCCATCGGCGACGCTCAGAAGGCGAAAGAGCTGGCAACGGCGACGATGGAGAAAGATCCCGAAAACCTCGCGGCCGGCATGGTCCTGTTCAACCTGGCGCTCCGAGAGAGGAACCTCGCCCGCGCCGAGGAGATAATAAGGGGCCTGGTGGCTGCATATCCCGGGAACTCGGCGCTCAGGGAGAAATTGGCGCAGGTGCTCACCTGGAGGGGCAAACCGGCCGAAGCGGAGAGGCAGTACAGGATACTGCTGGGGAAGTGACGCATGACGAGACGATTCAACAGTAGATCGGCCCTGGCCGCATCGGCTCTGATGCTCTTCTGCGCCCTCTGGTCCGCCTCATCCTGGGCCGGCCACAGGGAGAGCCTGCTGGGGCTCGCGCGCGTGCTCTCCCACCAGAAGAAGTACGAGGAGTCGCGCGCGCGCTACGACGAATATCTGGCCAGATACCCGGGCGACATGCAGGCGCATCTCGAGGCGGGCGAGCTGGCATTCTGGTCCGGAGACTACGACGCCGCGCTGGCGCATTACGAAAAAGTGCTGTCCGACAAAAGGCTCGGGCCAAAGGCCGAATCAAAGGCGGCAGAGGTGCTGCTCATCAAAGGGGAGTTCAAGCGCTCTCAGGAGCTGTATGCCAGAGTCCTCGAGAGCGACCCCTCAGACATCGACGCCAGGGTCAGGGTCGCGGAGCTCCTCTCGTACGAGAAGCGCTACGGCGAGTCAGTCGCGCAGTACGACGCTGCGATCGAGCAGGAGCCGGGCAACCTTCGCGCCATGCGCGGCCGCGCCGACGTCCTCTCCTGGGCAGGCCGCTACGACGAATCGATCGCCGCATACGACGGGATCCTCGAGGCCGATTACGATCCGGACGCGGCAAGGCAGAAGGCGCGCGTGCTGGGCTGGGCCAAGCGCTACGGCGAGTCGCTCGCCGCATACCGCGAGGCGGCAGACAGGACCGGGATGGAGGCCATAGGGCTCGAGGGGCGGGCCAAGGACGCATTTTGGAACTCGTGGCCGATCGACGCGATCTCGCTCTACCGGGAGCTCCTCGAGATCGAGCCTGGCAACGCGGAGGCGCGCTTCGATCTCGGCCAGACGGAGGGCTATGAGCGCATGTGGCCCGAGGCCTCATCCGATTTCTCGACCATGCTGGACGAGATGCCCGGCCACTTCAGGGCGCGCGACAGCCTCTCGCGTGCAGAGACCCTCTGGAAGAAACGGGTGCTCATCCCGGAATTCCACTGGTTCAGGGCAAAGAGCGGCTCCAGGGACACCGACATCGATCGCTACACAGCGGGCCTCTCCTTCAGGCAGCCCATCGGCTCTTCGCTCGGAATAGATGCCGGCTACTATTTCGACCTCTTCAGGTTCGAGAACGCCGGCTCCATACCGAGGAGCCAGGGCAAGATAGGCCTCGACTTCTCCCTGGGCCCAAGGTTCTGGGGCGAGGGGCTCTATCTGCCCACCGGATATCCCTCGGACTCTAGGATGAGCCACCTCTGGAGCGGGAGGGCCTCGGTCAGGGCGCTGGATCAGCTGGTCCTCACAGCGTTCACAGAGCGCGACGACCTCTACAACCAGAGGATCGTCTTCGACAAGAGGCTGCGCCAGACAGACGTCGGAGGGCAGATCGAATCGAGGCTCCACCGCAGGGTGACCGCATACGCCGGTTACCGCTATCGGATGGTGAGCGACTCAAACAGGCAGAACTCGGCAGGGGTGGAGGGGCTGTTCTATTTTTCCTACGAGCCCAGGAGGCTCACCCTGGACCTTCGGTTCGACTGGCAGGACTGGAAGAGAACGGTCACCGACTACTGGTCGCCGGAGAATTTCTGGCACATGTCCGCGACGCTGCACTGGAGGCACTATCTCAATCCTGACGGCATGTACTACGGGGCGCTCAACACATACTACGGCTTCAAGTACCGCTTCCAGATCGACAGGGACAAGAGGCCCTTCAACGGAGGGGCCTTCGAGTTCCACCGCGACTGGAGCCATAGTCTCGAGACGGGAGTCGAGGCGTTCGGCAACTACAGCAGCGTCTACTGGGACCTGGGGGCCATGGCCTCCATGGCGATACGATTTTAGCTCCGGGCTGAAAGGATTCGGGTGAAAAAGCTTCTCACATCGCTCGCATTCCTGGCCGCTATGATTGCGATCATAGTCTATGCGATAGTGCGCATCGCGTTCACGATGATCCTTGCGCCGGAGCACGTCTGGACCGAGCAGCTCTTCGCAGGCATGCTGCTGGCCGGGGAGATGTTCATCCTCGTGCACGCCCTTGGCTACGCGGCTGCGCTCCTTCGGAGCTCGACCGGCAGACAGGCGGATCTCGGCCGACACCACCCCCTCACATTTCCCCCCCCGGCGGTCGCGGTGCTGGTGGCCGCAAGGCACGAGCCGAAGGAGGTGCTGGAGCAGACCTTCCGGAGCCTGGTCAATTTGAGCTACCCGAACAAGACGGTCTATTTCCTGGACGACTCCTCCGACGAAAAATACATGCGCGAGGCCGAGGAGCTGTGCGAAAAGTTCAACCTTACGCTCTTCAGGCGCAGCGAGCGCCGCGGCGCGAAGGCCGGGATAGTGAACGACTGCCTGAGTGCCCTGGACCAGAGATATGTCGCCATATTCGACGCCGACCAGCGCCCGATCCAGGGTTTCCTCACCACGATCATACCGATGCTCGAATCGGACGAGGGGCTGGCATTCGTCCAGACCCCCCAGTACTACTCGAACATGGAGGAGAGCCACGTTGCAAAGGGCGCCACGTATCAGCAGTCGGTATTCTACGAATACATCTGCGAAGCCAAGGGCTCGAACCAGTCCATGTTCTGCTGCGGGACCAACGTGGCGTTCAGGCGCGAGGCGCTGCTCTCGGTCGGGGGATTCGACGAGAGCGTGGTGACTGAGGACTTCGCCACCTCGCTCAAGCTCCACACAGCCGGGTGGAGATCGCTCTATTACAACCACGTGAGCACGTTCGGCATGGGGCCTCAGATGCTGGCCGCCTACTTCAAGCAGCAGGATCGCTGGGCCCGGGGCACCGTGGGCGTGCTGCGCAGGGTGGTCGCGCAATTCATAAGGAGCCCGGCCAGCCTCTCGATCGGACAGTGGTGGGAGTACCTGCTCTCCAGCAGCTATTACCTCATCGGGCTGGCATTTCTCTTCCTCATGGCGTGCCCGATCGCATACATCTTCTTCAACGTGCCCTCGTTCTTCATCCACATGGACATCTACTTCAGCGTGTTCATCCCCTACATCACCCTCTCGCTGGCGGTGTTCTTCTTCACCCTGAGGGCGCGGAGCTACAGGCTGAAACAGCTCTTCATCGGCCAGCTGCTCACGTACATATCGATCCCCGTCTACGTCAGGGCCACTCTCCTCGGCCTCGCCGGAGTGCAGGGAAAGTTCGGCATCACGCTCAAGGGCAAGGGCACGCGGATGTCGTTCCTCTCGCTCTGGCCGCAGATCGTCATCATGTTTCTCAACTTCGCGGCGCTCGCATGGGGTATAAACAGGTTCTTTTATGAGCGCGACCTCTCTGTGCTGGTCAACTGCTTCTGGGTGACCTATCATTTCCTGGTGATGAACGCGATCTTCTACTTCAACGAGGAACTGCATCTCGAAGTGGATGGGGCGGCTTCATGAAGACGACCTCCCTCATCCTCCTCGCGTCGCTGGCCCTCGCCTCGTGCGTCAAGGGAGGATCGTGCACATGCGGGCGGCAGGGCCTTGACGTCCGTGGCGCAGCCCTCATGGACGACTCGACGCTCTGGGACCCGGCCAGGGTCGCGCCGGACATGGACTCCATCGAGGAGCGCGACTGGGCCTTCACCGCGCTGGGCGGAATGAACACGGCCAGGCTCGCCGTGAAGGCGGACTATTTCATGGGCCACGAAGGCGAGGTGAGGGAGCAGGGCTTCGAATTCCTGGAGAGACAGCTGGCATTCGCTGAGAAATACCGCTTGCGGGTGGTCCTGGACATGCACATCCCACCCGGTGGAGCGATCCAGGACTACCGGGTGACGCCGGGGAGCGAGGCCTTCTGGCATGATGAGGCGCTGAAGTTAAGATTCGTCGCGACATGGGCCGAGATCGCGCGAAGGTTTGCAAAGGACCGCAGGATATGGGCCTTCGAGTTAATGAACGAACCCTCGGGCGGGCCCGATCAGTACTGGGAGCTGATGGAGGATACGATCGAGGCGATACGCGCGGTCGATCCCGTTCACCTCATAATCCTGCAGCCCGACAGGGACTGGAGGGTCCGCAAGCTCCGGGATGACAAGCTCGCCTTCAGCTTCCACTTCTACAGCCCAATTGAATTCACGCACCAGGGGGTCGCGGACAACCCGCGATTCAGGGACATCTCCGGAGTCCGCTACCCCGGAGAGGCCGCGGACCACAGCGGCGAGAAACACTTCTATGGCCCGGGCGTTATAATGGAGGAACTCTCCTATGCGGCGGGCGTCGCGCGCAAGACAGGCGTTCCCGTGATCATAGGCGAGTTCGGCCTGTCGACAGCGGCCGACGAGGAGAGCGCAGGCCGATGGATCGCGGACGTGCTGGGAGCGGGCCGGGAGCTGGGACTTGACGGCTACCTCTATTGGCGCGAGATATACAGGGGAGGGGCCGACATATCAAAGGCTGGCCATGCGACCATGGCTGTGATAGACGATGGGTCATACGAGAGCAGCGCACAGTTTTTCGGGATCAGGCCCAGCCTCGCTGCCGAGGATCCCGGATTCGATTTTGCCGGTTTCTACCGAGAGTTCGGAGGGGGGAGATGAAAAAGAGAGATCTTCTGAATTTCATCGACAAGGCGATCGAGGTGGAGGACAAGATGGCCGAGCACATGGCGGACAACGTGGCATCTGCGCTGCAGTGGTACGAATGCACCGAGCCGGAGCGGAGGAATATCAAGGCCATGCTCTCCATGATATCCTCAGAGTCCAGGTCTCACAGCCAGACCCTCTCCGCCCTCAGACTCAAGATCGAAAACGACGGCAAGGAAGAGTACTGATGGGAGAAAAGATATGTTCACTTCACAGGACTTTTTGAACTTCTTCACGGAGATGGAGTCGACCGAGAGGAACATGAGCGACATGTACTCCGCGCTGCTCCGCTCCATATCCGACCCCGAGGTCAGGCAGGTCATATCATCCCTCTACGAGGCCGAGGTGAAGCACTCGAGGGTGGTCGGCGAGATCCGTCGGATGACAATCGACAAATCGCTCAAGACCGGCTGACGGCCGCAATCGCGCCGGCTTCCCCTTCCCTTTTGCACCATCACATGGACGGCAGAGCGTTTCAGTTGACCTGCGAAAGGCCCCGCGATAGGCTCTGCCGCCCTCCGCGAAGTGCGGGGATCCAAAGGAGCCGGACATGAAATTCGAACTCGGACCCAGGCGCGGCATATACATCGACATCGCAGCGGAGATGAAAAACTCGCCTCCCCCGCTCCCCGAGAGGGATCTCGCCGCGTTCGAGGAGTTCGATCTCATCTATCGCACCCTCTGCGCCCTTCTCTACAACTACGTGCCCATGTCGGGCCATCCGGGAGGCTCCATATCGTCGGGCCGCTTCGTTGCGGCGCTGCTCTTCGACGGGATGGACTACGACCTGTCGGACCCCGACAGGGACGACGCGGACGTCGTATCCTACGCCGCGGGCCACAAGGCGCTCGGGCTCTACGCGATGTGGGCGCTGCGCAACGAGATCGCGCGCACAGCGGCGCCGGAGCTGCTCCCCAGGGACGAGCGCCGGCAGCTCCGCATCGAGGACCTGCTCGGTTTCAGAAGGAACCCCATCACCGACACCCCTCTGTTCAGAAGGCACAAGTCAAAGCACCTCGACGGCCACCCCACCCCCGCGACCCCGTTCGTGAGGCTCTCCACCGGCGCCTCGGGCGTGGGCGTGGCGAGCTCCGTCGGGCTCGCCTTCGCCGCGGCGGACTACTACGGAAGCCGCGCCCCCAGAATCCACATCGTGGAGGGCGAGGGGGGGCTGACGCCGGGCCGCTCGGCAGAGTCGCTCGCCGCGGCCGGGACCTCGTCGATCGCCAACGCGGTCCTCCATGTGGACTGGAACCAGTCCTCCATCGATTCGGACCGGGTCTGCCGCGAAGGCGACAAGCCGGGCGACTACGTCCAGTGGACACCTGCCGAGCTGTGCTATCTCAACGACTGGAACGTGATCTACGTCGACGACGGCATGGACTTCCAGCAGATCGCGTCCGCGCAGCGCAGGGCGAGGACGATAGAAAACAGGCAGCCGACCGCGATCGTCTATCGCACGGTCAAGGGGTGGAAGTACGGCATGGAGGGCAGGGCGTCGCACGGCGCGGGCCACAAGCTCTGCTCCGACGGGTTCTACAACGCGCTCGCCCAGCTCATGGGAGACGCGGCGGACAGGTTCCCGAGCTGCGCGCCCGGGGAGATCAGGTGCAAAAAGCCCGGATGCGAGAACGAGATCATGGAGGATTGCTTCTGGAACGCCCTGGGCCTCATCAGGGGCGAGCTGGCGAAGTGCAAATCGGCCCCGGAGGTCATCGCGCGGCGCCTGCGCGAGGCGAAGTCGAGGCTCGATGGCATCGCGCGCAGGCCCAGGAGCGGCGCGCCCGACATAGAGGCCGTGTTCACCGCCTCTGAAAACTGGACGAACGGGGTGCCCCCGGCGCTCGCGCTGAAGCCGGGACAGTCCACCACGCTCAGGGCCGAGCTGGGCAGGGTGCTCAACCACTACAACCGGCTCTCCAGGGGGGCGATCTTCGCGGCCGCGGCCGACCTCGTCGGCTCCACCAACACGAACATGGCGACCGAGGGCTTCGGGCAGGGCTACTTCAACGCCTCGACCAACGGCTCGTCACGCCTGCTCTCGATCGGCGGGATCTGCGAGGACGCGATAGGGGGGGTCGCATCGGGCATCTCCAGCTTCGGCCGGCACATGGGAGCTGCCTACTCCTACGGCGCGTTCATGGCGCCGCTCGGCCACATAGCCGCGAGGCTGCACTCCATCGCGAACCAGGCGCGGCGCGACTCGACCGGCGCCGCATACAGGCCGATGATAGTCGTGTGCGCTCACGCGGGCCTCAAGACCGGCGAGGACGGTCCCACTCACGCCGACCCGCAGGCGCTGCAGCTCTTCCAGGAGAATTTCCCCCGCGGCACGATGATCACGCTCACGCCGTGGGGCCCGGACGAGCTCTGGCCTCTGGTCTCCGCAGCACTCGCCAGGCGGCCCGCGGTCATAGCGCCGTTCGTGACCAGGCCCAACGAGGCGGTCCCGGACCGCGAGGGGCTCTCCATCGCCGACTCCCGCCTGACCGCCCAGGGCCTCTATATGCTGAGGAGACCGAAGGGCAAGGCCCAGGGAACGGTCGTGCTCCAGGGAAGCGACGTGGCCTACGAGTTCGTGAACGGGGCGCTTGCCATGCTCGACCGCGAGGGGGTGCAGCTCAACGTCTACTATGTCTCGAGCGCGGAGCTCTTCGAGATGCTTCCCCACTCGGAACAGCGGCGCGTATTCCCGGATGAGCACGCCCAGGACGCGATGGGCATCACCGGCTTCACCATGCCCACCATGTACCGCTGGGTGAAGGGGGAGTTCGGGAGGGGGATGTCGCTGTCGCCGTTCTCGAAGGGGCGCTACATGGGAAGCGGCCAGGCCTCCTTCGTGCTGGCCGAGGCGGGCCTCGACGGAGAGAGCCAGTTCAAGGCCGTGATGAAGTACCTGAAAGAAAAAGGCAGCATCAGCTCTGTGTGAACTCCCGCTGGTAGATCCGAAGCGACGCGAGGAACACGGCGAGCAGCACCGGGCCGAAGATCGCGCCTATGGGTCCGAAGGCCCTGATCCCGCCCAGCAGCGCCACGAAGAGGAGCACGGGGTGCACGTTTATCCTGCCCCGCATGACCAGCGGCCTGAGAAAGTTGTCCACACTCGAGACGATCAGCAACCCGTACAGCAGAAACGCCGCCGCAGCCTCCCATCGTCCCATGATCACGAGCGCTATGCAGGCGCCTGTGTAGATGAATGCGGCGCCGATGATGGGTATGAAGGCTACGAGCGCCGCGATCATGCCCCACATCGCCGGGTTCTGAAAGTCGGCGGCCCAGAACCCGACCCCCATGAGGATGCCCTGCACGATCGCGGTGCCGATCATTCCGAACAACAGCGCCGAGATCATCACCCTTATCTCGCGCGATATCTCCTTCTGATGCACGGCCGATATCGGCAGGATCTTCAGCATCCACGAGAATATCCTGCTCCCCTCCGCGAAGAACACGACCAGGAATATGGCGATCAGCACGAGGTTGACCGCAATGGAGGCGGTGGAGGAGAGGACCTGAGGCGAGTACTGGTACAGGAAATTGGCGATGCCCTTGAGCCCCTCTATGAGCATCTCGCGGAGGTTCACGACCAGCTCCTCGCCGCCGGGCAGCAAGGCGAGCCGCTCGTTTATCGCCACGCCGGCACCGTCGATGTATTGACCCAGGTGCCCGGCCTGGATCTGCTGGGCCAGCCTCATCGCAAATCCCACGAGCTTCACGCTGAGCATGCCCACCATCGCCGCCAGCGGGATGAGCACCACCGCGAAGCACAGCAGGGTTGCCAGCCCCGCGGCCGCGTACCGCCTGCGCCTCACGAGCCGCTCCAGCCTCTGGTACAGAGGATAGAAGATGATCGACACGATGCACGCCACGAACGCCGGGATCATGAGCGGCGATGCCATGTAAAGAAACGCGGCGACGAGCGCCATGAAGAATACGATGAATGCCGCCCGCGTGCCCTTTGGTGTCATAGCTCCCCCTTTTCAGCGGCAAAATAGCACAGCACGTGCGGCCAAGTCGAGGGTTTGACATGCGGGCCGAAACGTCCCATAAATCCGGCTCCCGGAGGAAAGATGAGAAAGAGCGCCGTCGCCATCTGCCTGTCCCTTTCGCTCTCGACCGCGGCCGCGGCCGCTCAAATCCAGTCGCGCTACTTCCTGCACGGCGACGGCAAGCTCAGCCTCGCCTCCGGCAAGGGGCCCGCCGCATTCCACGGCAGATACCGCAACCCCGACGGCACATACTCGGAAGATGCGATGAGGAGGATAAACGCGATCTTCTCCGCCCGCTGGGGCGACCCGGTCCTCGGCGTGTCGCCGAGGCTCATCGAGTTCATAGATTACCTGCAGGACCGCTTCGACCCGAACGCGCTCGTCACCATAACGTCCGGCTTCCGGAGCCCTGAGCACAACACGCGCCTGAGGGACAGGGTGGCGCTCGCGGCGAGGGCGAGCCTCCACCAGTACGGCATGGCTGCGGACCTCTGGATCAAGGGGGTGCCATCCAAGTGCATCTGGGAGGCGATCAGGGACGATGGCCTGGGTGGGGCCGGCTACTACCACGGCAGGAACGTACACGTCGACGTGGGGCCTGCCCGCTTCTGGGACGAGACATCCTCCGGCGTGGACACCGACGCCTCCCTCAACAACAGGCTCATAGGCCTGGTCGCGGACCGCGACATCTACCTTCCGGGCGAGCAGATCGAGCTCCGATTCATCCGCATGACCGCGTTCCCCATAGGCCTCAGGCCAGAGATGAGGCTCGAGGCGCAGGACAAAAAGGGGCGATGGAAAAAGGCGGAGGAGTTCTCCCCTGCGATAGCGGCCGAGGGCAAACCCTGCGTCAGCATGGCCTCGGTGAGGGACATGGCCGGGATCGGATGGCCCCTCCCTGAGCGGCTGGGGCCTGGCCGCTACCGCGCGGTCGCTTCGTTCTGCGACAACGACTACGAAGGGATGCCCTCCGAGGTCGCGAGCCCCGAATTCGAGGTGAGGGCAAGATGAGAAGATGCCGGACCGCAGCGTGCGGCATCCTCTGGATGGTCTCGGCGCAGCTGCTCTTCGCCGCGAGCTGGGCGGTGATCAAAACCCTGGGCAGATCCCTTCCCGTTATGGAGCTCGTGTTCTTCAGGGGGCTGGCCTCCGTCATCATAATAACGTCGTACATGAAGCTGAGGGGCATGAGCCTCAGGGGCCAAAACCACACGGCGCTGTTTTTGCGCGCCCTGTTCGGCTTCGTGGCCATGGCCCTGTCCTTCTACTCCATGACAAAGATGAAGATCGGAGACGCCTCCACCCTCTTCAACACCCTGCCCATCTTCGTGGCCCTGCTCGCGCCAGCGTTCCTGGGCGAGAGGTTTTCCCTCGGCAAGCTCGCGCTCGTGGTCGTCGCATTCGGGGGGATCGGCCTCATCCTCAAGCCCGACACCTCGCTCTTCGAGGGGGCGGCCGCCTACGCACTCATGGCCGGTTTCCTCGGCGCGCTGGCGATGCTGTGCGTGCGCAGGATGGCAGCCTCCGACTCCTCGCTCGTCATCACCCTCTACTTCACGGGGTTCACCGCGCTCTGCTCGGCGCCGTTCGCGTTCAGCCGATTCAAGGCGCCGACGCTCGAGCAGTGGGGGTTGATCGCCTTCATAGGGGTCGCGCTGACGTTCGGGCAGATACTGATGGTGCACGCGTACAAGCTCGGGAACGCCTCCACGATCGCGCCGTTCAGCTACGCATCGGTGATCGCCGCCTACTTCCTGGGCCTTCTGCTCTTCAGCGAGGTCCCCGACCTGTGGTCGGCCATGGGCGCGGCCCTGGTCGTGGGCAGCGGCATAGGGATCATGTTCACAGCGCCCACCACTGAGGAACGAGAGGAGATGCGCTCCGCAAAGGTGACCTAGCGGTCCGCATCTCAGTATTCCCGTTGATTATCAAGAGATTATTGCGGCCAATCACCTCCTTTACATCGGCGCGCCCCTGTGAACGATATACGCCGATAATCGTAATCCACACCATGGAGGGAAGCTATGGACTGCAGGAAATTCATCGAAGAGCAGATAGGCGTCATCAGGAACGATGTGGGAGACGGGGTCGCGATCAATGCCCTCTCGGGCGGGGTCGACTCCTCGGTGCTGACCGTGCTCGCGCACCGGGCGCTGGGCGACCGCCTCAAGACCGTGTTCGTCGACAACGCGCTCATGCGCGAGGGGGAGCCGCAGGCGGTGGTCGAGACCTTCGCAGAGATGAACATCCCCGTGAGGCTCGTGGACAGCCGCAGGGAGTTCCTCGCGGCGCTCAAGGGGCTCACCGATCCGGAGGAGAAGCGCTGCGCGATAACAGCGACCTTCTACAAGGACGTGTTCGGAAGGCTCGTGAAGGAGAGCGGGGCCAAGTACCTGCTGCACGGGACCATCCTCACCGACATCGAGGAGACCGTGGCGGGCATCAAGCGCCAGCACAACATCCTGGAGCAGCTCGGCATCGACCCCGAGAGGGAGTATGGATACAGGGTGATCGAGCCTCTCAAGGCGCTGCGCAAGGACGGGGTGCGCGAGGTGGGAAAGGCCCTGGGGCTCCCGGAGCCGGTGTTTGCGCGCATCCCGTTCCCGGGGCCGGCGCTCGCGGCCAGGATCGTGGGCGAGGTGACCAAGGAGAGGCTCGCGGTGGTCAGGCGCGCGACGACCATAGTGGAGAATGAGCTCAAGGACACCGGCGCGTTCCAGTACCTGGCTGCGCTGCTCACCGACAAGGCCACGGGAATACGCAACGGAAGGCGCGAGTACGGCGACATCGTCGTCGTGCGCTGCATTGAGAGCAGGGACGCGAGGGAGGCGACCGCCACGAGGCTGCCGTGGGAGAAGCTCGAGAGGATCTGCAGGGCGATAGTCGACATCCCGGGCGTCAACCGCTGCCTCTACGACCTCACGCCCAAGCCGCCAGCGACCGTCGAGTACATCTGAAGCGGCACTGCGACACATGCACGGACAGAGGATCCCCCGGCGTCGCCGGGGGATCTTTTGCATGTACTTCGAATAAATATCTCCGCCCGCGCATTATAATGCGAAAAAGTTCTTCAAAATGCATATTCGTCATTTCCCGGCGGTGTCGTCCTTGACTTCGGCCTTCAAAGTGCGATAAATGCTGCGTCTGCTGTCAGACCCTTTACGGAACCTGTGCACGCCGCAAAGCCGTGAGGTCGACATGATGGCTCGACCGAAGAAACCGTATCGCCAGCTTGATATCGGGATCGCGACAGCGATTTTTTTCACGTTCATCTGATCCCAAGAGACGCAGAAAGACAGGCCGCGAGGCCTGTTTTTTTTCTTAGTTATCTCAACGACGGGGGAGTGGAGCGGTGTCGGGAGGATTGAATGTCCCTTCCTGTCAGATTCGTCCCTCCTGTCTTTTCCGCCGTGTTCACCACGCGCGGGAACATCCCTGTCCCCTCAGCACATACCACCTTCTCATCGGGCGACATGGTTCGCGACGCGTTCGCCATCCCCTCCGAAGACGTCCACGCCCGCAGGCTCGAGATGAGGATTGCGGGGATCTCCGAAGCTCCGAGGTTCGAGCTCGCCCTCATGAAGAAGAGGTTCGAGCAGGCCCGCCAGGCCCGAAGCTCGGGCAATCTCGAGGATGCGTTTCGGAACTACCGGGAAACGCTCATCGCCCTGGAGAGCCCATTCGAGCACCTCAAGGACGACGCCCCTCTCTACCGCCACATCCCGTCAGGCGACGGCCTCTTCAAGGAGGCGCTCTTCGAGACCGCGGTCCTCTCGGGTCCCGAAGAGGTCCCGGAGATGCTCAACCGCCTCACCCGATTCATCGAGGAGATCAGGGAATCGGAGGGCACCCTCTCGGACATTGCGCGCGCCACAATGATCAAGGCGTACAAGATCATGCAGCACACCATGTCCGCAGGCCAGCCCAAGGGCGCCCTCCTCAAGGAGGCGTACGAGATGGTCCAGCGCGTCCGCTCAGATGCGGGCGCAGGCGACGATCCCGATACCTCCTTCTACGCCGGGCTCCTGTCCGTTGAGCTTCTGGCGCGCTCGATCGCAATGGCGCACAACCGGCGCGACTTCCACGAGCGCAACCTGCTCATAGAGCGACAGAGGGAGACGATAAAGGATGTGCTCTCAGATCACCTCACCGACGACCGCAACGAAGCGATCGCGAGCTACATAGCGGATTCGGCCATCCTCCTTGCCAGGCTGGGGCTGTGGGGCCCCTCGCTGCGGAGTGCGCGCACCCTGACCACACGGCAGTTCGCCTGCACCGCGGGCACGAGGAGGGTGCTGACCGACCCCATGTTCGAACCGTTCATCGACAGCTCAAGGGTCCTGTCCCCCTCTGAGGTCAAGTTCCGCTCCAGCAAGGGTTCCTACATGAAGAGGCTCCAGGCCGCCCTGGCGCTCGCCCACTCGAAGGGCATAAAGGAATCTATCTTCGCGGGCCTCTTCGGCCTGGCGGCCGGATTCGGCGCATCGGCGCTCTTCGGCATGGGAGGCGAATCGACCGTGGCGGCCGCCGTCGCAGGCGCCGCCCTGTTGACCAGCATCAACCGGTTCAGGAACGGCTGGAACTCCCTGGAGGCCAGATACGCCGCAAAGACCGGGATATTCGACAGGACCGCCCCCGAGTCTGCGCTGGACGCCTCGCGCCTCATCCTCTGGGGCGGCCTCAACGCGGCCACATGGTTGCTGCCTGCTGCTGTGCTGAACTCGGGGCCGGAAAGCATCCATACATTCGGCGATACAATACAGGCGATCGTCACCGCATACTCCCAGCTGGGAGCGATGGCAGCAGACGGGTTCCATTCCATCGCCGGCCAGTCGCTGAATGCCCTGAATTCGATCACGCCTGAACAGGCTCTGCAGACCGCCTATCAAACCCTCATATCGGCGTCCGCTGCGCTGGCGGCGTCGAGCGCGCTCAGCAAAGAGCTGCGGGAATCACTGGGAAGGCTGTCGCTGCTGTTCGTGCCCGGCGCCTCGATGTTTCTGGCCGACGCGACGGCGTCGGTCGCGGGCATGCCACCGGACTGCGCGCTTGATCTGGCCTACGGCACCTATCTGAAGGCCACGGCGGCATTCCTCTCCGCCAACCTCATCTTTCCATCCCTGCGGCGCAGCCTCTCCGGATTCACCGCTGTCTTCCTGCCGGGGGGGCTGATGCTCTCGGCGGAGATCGGCATGCACATCCTCGGCCAAAATGCCGGGTCTTTTCCCGACAAATTCGACAGCTACCTATATGCTGACAGGATACAACGGGCATCGATCATCGCGGGCGGCATGCTCATGATGCAGTTGACCGCCGGCCTCGTCCCCTTGAGGCGTTCCTCACCGGCCAGGAATCCGCTCCTAGCGACTGTTTCCGCCATGAACCCGTCCAGAAACCCGCACATCTACATGTTGCCTTTGACCGCGGCCGTGGTCGG
The DNA here is from genome assembly GCA_016927275.1 of Pseudomonadota bacterium. Lineage (NCBI taxonomy): Bacteria > Pseudomonadati > Pseudomonadota > Pseudomonadota bacterium. The sequence goes on along the minus strand of JAFGMW010000094.1, from coordinate 27,788 downwards.
AGCCGGCATCATGTCGCCGATCGGGGGGCTGGCTCAGGGTGTCGTACGGGCCGATAGCGTCGCCGAGTGCCTCGTGCAGGGGGTGGCGATCTCGCTGGGATTGATCCCAGTGACCCTAACCGTGGGAGGACTCCTCAACGGCTTCATTCCCCTGAGGTCCAGGATCAGGGAGTCGTGGCAGGACTCCAGGGGTCTTTCGGTCCCGCGAGGCCTGCTGGAAATGGGAATGGGATATCTCGACTCGTTCAGGGTCCCCTATGTCAAAAACAGGCTCCTGAGAAAGTTCACGATGGATCTTCCGGCGGCATCGCTCCGGGCGCTCCTCGGCTGGGACACCAACAGCGGACAGCTGATAGACTCGTCGATGAGCTTCTTGTCTGGGAACGCCATGGCCACATCCACATGGCCCGAGTCTTCGGCCACGGTGTGGGAGAGGGAGGCCATCGTCCGCAACATCGGCAATCTGACTTCCGGCCTAGATCTCGCCGCAGCCGCCGGCAGGGAAGCGAAGCGCGAGGAAGAGGTGCAGAACCGGGACGATGCGATGAATGAGATGTACGCCTTTTTCAGCAAGGCGGGACAGGTTACTCACGTCCTCCACCCCTTCATGGCCCACAAGTCTCTTTCGGACAGGCTGTGGCCCGTTTACGCGGTCAGCAGATCGTTCAGGCAACCCTCCTATCCTCAGATGCCCAACGTCGACTTCTACGCTAGCCTCCATGATCTCCTGATGGATGCCAAAGACAAGGAGCTCACCGCAAAGGATCTGGGATCGCTTCTCGACTTCGTCGAGCATCAGGCCAGGGACCCGAACCGATACGAGGCGATGAGGCCGATAGTCAAGACGCTCGCCCTCTCCAGGAACAGCAGGCGGTTCGGAAAGAGTCTGCAGATTTTTTTCGAAGAGAACCAATGGATAGCCGAGGTTATGAACGTGAACCTGGAAAAATACAAGCCGTACAACGAAAGGCTCAGGAGGCTCTCCAGGAGGGCGTTCAAGAACCGCGTCAGGAAGCGATTCGACAAATACGAGCAGAGGGTGGCAAGCCACGGCAGACAGGGGCTCCTGAAGGTGCAGTTCGAAGGCCTCTTTCTGGCCGACAGCGAGGTGATGGGAAAAACGGGAGCATAGTTCCTGTTCTGATGCGACATCGGTCAGGAGGAATAAATGCACAGGCCGATAACAGCTCAAAGCATCCTGCCGGTGAATACGGCTGCATCGCCTGCATTTTTCATTTCACCGGGGTCGATCGCCGCGAACTGCCCGTACGCGCGCTCACTTGAAGACCTCGCCCGGAGTTCCCCCGCAAGGATGGCCCGCACAAGCTCCGTCACAGACGATTCGTTTGATCCGGTGGAGATGTCTTTCAGGACGCGATTTGAAAGGCGGTTCGGCGCCTCAAAGATCACAGCCGGGCAGCGATTTGCCGAAAGCGTCCGGCTTTCCCGGGAGATGAAAGCCCGAATGGAGCAGGTCCGGGATCTTATCGACAGCGCGAGAAAAGCCCGAAACGATTTTGAGTTCGATGCCGCAGCTCGCAGCTACCGTCTGGCCCTGTACGAGCTTCACACCGCTATCGACGCTGCCCCTTTTTCCACGCCGCTTTACCAGCACATAAACGACGGCGCCATACTGGTCACCGAGGCAGTCCTCGAATCGTCGAACCTGTCTGACTCTAAGTTCGCTGCGGAGAACGTGCACAGACTCGACTATTTCCTGAAAAATCCACCTGCAGGCGGCTATACCGAACTGGACCTGGTGAAGGCCAAAATACTCAAGGCCAAGAACATAGCCGGCTATACGTCCGACGCCGCGAATCCGGACATCGCGACCCTGGAGAAGCGCTGCGATGAGATGCTTGCCGAGTTCAAGACTCTGGGAGAGAGATATGCCGAAGAGCAAAAGGCGCTTGCTCAAAGTCGAGCGGAGGGCGCTCATGGGCCGCTGGAGCAGGAAAGCGAAATCCCGTGGCAACAGGCGCTCCGCGACGAAGGCGTGGCGGTCGATGACGAGATCAAGGAGCTCCATCTCTTCGCAGGAATAAGCTGCATCGAGCTCATGTCACGGCTCTTCTTCTACGCGCACCACCGCCAAGACAATGCGGCTGTCATGAAGCACATAGGATCGATCGGAGAGCTCCTGAATGATATTCAGGCAATCCATGTCCCAGAGGGCATAGACAAGATAATAGCGAAATTTGCCAGCCACACAGACGCAAAGCGCATCGAGGAATATCTGAACAGGTACAGAAATCTGGTGGCCTCATACCGATCGGCCGCAACCCGCCTCTTCCTGGGCACGGGCTACCTGATATCTGCTCTCCCTTTTTCCCGAATCGCGACGAGCGCCCCTTTCGAAATGACGTCCGGCGCACGGGAAGTGTTGAAGCATCCGGCCCTGAATGATTTTTCCGACGGAATGCGCATCTATGACGATGAGGAGCTGGGTGATCTCGGCAAAAAGGTCTCCCTCTTATCCGGGCTCATCTGCCGTTCCGTGGAAGCGGTCCGCAACGCCGGTTCGGAAGGCCTGGTCGATTCCCTCAAGGCAGGCGCCACCGGCCTCGTGGCGGGATCGCTGATCGATGCGATCCTGAGCGGTTTTGAGTGGCCCGGCATAGTGGTGGGCAGCGGCACCGCAGCAGCGGTCTATCTGATAAACATGCTGAAGCGGGGATGGGAAACGGAGCAGGCCAAAACCGCCTTCAAATACGGTCTGCCCAAAAGGGACGCGGTCGATTACATAGATGACGCGAGCAAACTGATTCTGATGTTCGAGAAATCAGCGCTCTGGTTAGTGCCGATGCTAATCATCAGCAACGGGCCCGACATAGGGACCAGTTTCGTCGACACCGCCTGTGCATTTATTGAAGGCTATGGGAATATCATAAAAAACATTCCGGGCTGGATGTCATCTCTCCACAGCAGCCTCGTCGAACCCCTGAGCATTCAGAACCTCCAGGACAATGTGCAGTCCATAGGGCACGTCCTGAGCATGGAAAGCGGCCAGTTGCCGACCTATCTCATGACAAAACTGCTGAACGCAGACTGGCTCGAGATGGTGAAGGATGCGATGAGACACCCCTCCTTTGTCGCTTTCCTCTATTTCCTCCTCCTCTTCGTGCCGAAGATCAACAGGGCGACCACAAAAACCTGGTGGCCGGTCCTGTTCAGCTTCCTTGCAATACCCGCTGCCGCATTTCTCGGAACTGCGGTTTCCAACGCTCAGATCCCGGCAGATGCATCTTTGCTCAACGCTATGCAGCCTGAGGGCATGGACCCATGGCTGGACAGGGTGATCAGGTCCTGCATATTCTACGGAGGCGCGCTGATGCTGCTGCTCAACTCAGGGCTCGCAAAGGTGGACCGGACCCTGGGGCCGCGCGTATTCCATTCGCTCACATCGCAACTCGGCATATTCGCAGGCCATGACCCGGTGGGCGCCGAAAACCTGTGGAGTCTCTTTAAGCAGTCCGTGATTTCTCTCTTCAAAGCGCTCGACCCCAGAAAGGTCGATTACAATCTCGCATTCCTGATGATCATGGTCAACGCCCTCACCTCCCCCCTCGGGAAAGTCATTCAGAGCAATCTGGACGACCCGAAGAACATCGCCCTGCTCTTCACAAGGGGCATTTTCATGACTATGGGGTTTCTCATGATAACGCTGCTCATGAGCGGCGTTCTGAAGGGGAAGATCCCCCTGGTAGAGAGAATGAAACAGGCCTGGGAGGACAGCGGCAAGGCCGGGTATCCCATTCACAGGGCAGGCCTCGAAGTCCTCCTGAGCGGCCTCGGCGCCATCTTTACGTCATCTTATTCATCGAATAGAATTTTCAGGTCATTCATCTACGACCCCCTCGGCTCCTCGCTCAGGTATTATCTGGGATGGGACACCAACGAAGGGGTGGCCGCAATGGAGCTGGTCAACAACATCGGCGGCAACGGATCCGCCACAGCCACGTGGAACGAGATAAGCGGGACCAGTTGGGAGCGCGATCCGATCCTTCAGGATATGAGTGATGTCGAAGTCAAAATTTACGGCATAACGCAAAAGGTCAAGGACGGTGAGATGACCGCAGAGGAAGGCAACAAGGAGATCTCGGAAAAACTCGATGCGCTGAGGGACAAATTAAAGATCTCCGGCCAGTCCATGCATCTCGGCCATCTTTTCATGGACCATGCCGAAGCCTCGGACCTCCTGTGGCCCGCACGGTCCTGCACCAGGGCGTTCAGTCCCCCCGTCTTCCCTCACATCGTGAACACCTATTTTTACCAGAACATCTATCAGATCATCATGGACGATTATGACGACCTCCTAGACGGCAAGGCGATCGACGAGGTTGAAGAGGGCAGAAGGGTAAAGTGGGAGATCGAAAACGAGGAGAGGATCGCCAGAAGCAAGAAACCCAAAAAGTTCAAGGAGAAGAAGAAAAAGGGCCGGGACAATCGAAAGCTCACGGAAGGCGAACTCGACGTGCTCTTCCACCTCATAAGGATGGACGCGCCATCGGCAGACAACAGCGCGCACCTGAAACCGCTGTTGGAGGTGCTGGTCCTCGCCAGGGGGAGCGAGAGGTTCGGCGGCATGATAAGCGATTTCCTCAAGTATAACTCGTGGATCCTGCAGCTCCTCGACATCGATCCGAATGAAGTCGAGAAGAGGGCGGGAATAACGGATGAGTCCGGCATGAGACATCCCATGCGCAGAGTGGTAATCAAACGCGTGAGGCGCGCCCTGAAAACCTCTTTCGCGGCCTATGAGAAGCGGATAAAGAGCCACGGGCGCCAGCCTGACTTCGACATCGTCTTCAACGAGATATTCAACATCGATCCTGTCGATTTCTCCGTCCCGGAGACCGAAGAGCAGCCGGATGCGGATGTCGCCGACGAGGCGAACTCCAATGAGCACTCCTGACTGCGCGCTGAGACTCGATCGTCCATCCACGGGCTGCCTTCCTGAACAGGCGGCCGCTTGCCCCCCATCTCCCGGCTTGTCTTTTCATTCCGCAGCTGATAGCCCTCCGGCGGTGCAGCGAAAGCTGGGCGCGCACCGGCGACCAGGTGAACCCCGAGCGGCGATCCAGCGGCTCGCAGTTCTACATCACGCTGAAGCCGACCCCGTTCCTCGACGGGGGCTATACGGTCTTCGGCCGGACGATCTCCGGCATGGACGTCGTGGAGAATATCCGCAGGGGCGACACGATCGAGTCGATAGAGGTCAAGGCCGAATAGGCGCCTACTCCGCGTCCCGGCCGCCGCTGCCGCCGCCGATGCGCCTGTGAGCGGTTCTTCACGATGCAGCCCGGGACTGCAGAAACGTCTTATACATCTTCTCCACGTTCCTGCGGGAGACGAAATCGTGGTGCCTGAAGCCGCCGCCGAAGGTCTTCGGGATGTGCATCAATTCATGGATGATCGTCATGTCCTGGTCGGCCTCGGTGAGGCGCTCGAAGCGCTCGAGGAACTCGATCGCATACCAGGCCTTCACCTCCATGGCCAGCTGCATGATCTTCGGCAGGGCATGGCATCTGGCTATGACCCTTTTGGTCTTGCTCCCCACGCTCCTGAAACAGACGACCCGGTTGCAATCGACATGCGCAAGACCCAGCCTGCGCACGATCTCGCACATCCTCTTTTGCAGGTCCAATGCGATCGAATATTGCATATTTTAACGCCCCGCCGATATCGTCCGATGACCCATGCAGGAATCTCCCCCGGCCCCTTCCCCGCCGCTACCGGACCTGGGATGGCTGCTGCTTTGGCGCGGGTGCGGGCTGCCCGCCGCCGTAGCACCACCCCATCGCATCCATGAAAGCCGGGAACTGTTTTTTCGTCCCGGACCTGTCGGTGGCGAGCGCGGTGTTGTCGCTCGCGTTGAGGATGAGGCAGCCGGTCTCCGACATGAAGAAGTAGCGCTTTTTGTTGTCCGGGCTGTACTCCACGTGCACGATGTCGTAGCCGGTGCCGGCGAAGAGCCCTGCGACGCCCGGGAACTGGCCGATGCACTCCACGAGCGACCTGTTGCCCGGCGCGGGCTGCTGCGTGCAGGTGAAGCCGTTGGCAGAGACGACCTCGATCGCCTGAGCGGGGCCCGAGGCTACGACCATCAACGCTGCAGCCAAAAGAGCAAAGACGATGCGCATTCAGACCTCCTTCGAAAAGAACCTCGTACGCACCCGCTTACAACAAGATCAACGGCAGATAAAGCAAATACCTGTCCCGTTGCCATATTACCCCGTTTCCTGTATCAACCGGCGCATGGCACACGGGGATACAGAGAGGGGGCTCGAAAAAGCGACTCTCGCGGGCGGCTGCTTCTGGGGCGTGGAGGAGATCCTCCGCAGCGTCCCGGGTGTGGTGGGCACGCGGGTGGGCTACACCGGCGGGGGAATCGCCCGACCGACCTACGAGATGGTCAAGCGGGGCGACACGGGACACGCCGAGGCGGTGGAGGTCACGTTCGATCCAGCCAGGATCGGCTACGACGAGATACTCGACTATTTCTTCCGCCTCCACGACCCCACGACCACGGACAGGCAGGGAAACGACATCGGCACCCAGTACCGCTCCGCGATATTCTACCACTCCGAGGCGCAGAGGCGGGCGGCCGTCAGCGCCATGGAGAGGGCCGGCAGGTCGGCCAGATGGGGCGGGAGAACGATCGTCACGCAGATCGCACAGGCAGAGCCCTTCTACGAGGCGGAAGGGTATCACCAGAAATACCTGCAGAAGAATCCGGGGGGCTACTCCTGCCACTACCTGCGGGACTGAATTCCGGTCGTCGCCGGAGCGTCCTAACGGATCATGATGAGAAGCATCTTCTGGTCGGTGACGGCCCTGCGGGCCCTGATCGCGCTGCCCGCGATGATAATGGACGGTTTCTTCGGCACGGAGGACATGTGAACTCACATATTGTTTCCGAACAATTGAGTCCCGGGAGACGTATTCTTTCCCCTCAATCGTGCGAGAAGCTCTTGATGATGTAGCCGCCGGATTTTTCGTCCAGCTCCAGAGCCAGGAGCTTTCGCGCCTGGGCCTCCTCGAGCAGCCTGCCGAAGCTGCGAAAGCCGTGATAGCTCTCGTTGAAGCCCGGCTTGCGCCTCTTCAGAGCCTGCTTGACCATCGAGCCCCAGACCTTCTCCTCCTCGCCCCGCTCGGCGAAGAGCGCCTCGACGGTCTCCATGACCAGGTCCAGCGCCTCCTGGCGCTTCTCCGCCTCGCCGGGGCCTGCGCCTGCGCCCGCTCCCGCGCCTGCCGGCCTGCGCGCCGTCTTCCCGATCGCTGTCCTGCTGCGCCTGGCCTTGTCCTGCCTGGCGGCGCCTCGCACCAGATCGTCGTAGAAGATGAACTCGTCGCAGTTCGATATGAGGAGGTCCGATGTGGAGTTCTTCACGCCAACGCCGATCACGACCTTGTTGTTCTCCCTGAGCTTGCTCACCAGCGCGGAGAAGTCGGAGTCGCCGCTGACGATCACGAACGTGTCGACGTGCGACTTCGTGTAGCAGAGGTCCAGGGCGTCGACCACCATGCGGATGTCGGCGGAGTTCTTTCCGGACTGGCGAACGTGCGGGATCTCGATCAGCTCGAACGCCGCCTCGTGCATCGGTTTCTTGAAATCCTTGTACCTCTCCCAGTCGCAATAGGCCTTCTTGACGACGATGTTGCCCTTGAGGAGCAGCCGCTCCAGCACCTTCCTGATGTCGAAGGCCTCGTACTTGGCCTCACGCACGCCGAGCGCCACGTTCTCGAAGTCGCAGAATATCACCATGCTGCTGGTCTGGCCTTTTTCGCCCATATATCCTCCCGATGACCGGCATTTCACACATTTGACGCGGAAAATGCAATCCCATCCAGACCTCTCCTGGGACAAAAATAATTCCCCTGATCAGGCAAAGACGCCTTGACTGAAGCCCACTGCGGATGAATAATGCAGATATACACAATATAAATGCGTCGGATGCGGGCCGGCGGTCGTGCGCCCGAAGGGAGGGATCGTGGGCATAACAAAGAGATTCGGTCCTGTGGTGTTCTGGATCGCAGGCATGGCGCTGCTGTCCGTGGCTTTCTTCGTCGCCTCGGGGCGATCGGCCGGGGCGGCGATCATAAATGTTCCAGCAGAGCACAGGAGCATCCAAGAGGCCATCGACGCCGCCGCGCCAGGCGACACGATAAATGTCGCGGCTGGAACGTATCACGAGAACATCACGGTGGACAAGCCGCTCACCCTTTCCGGCGCCGATGCGGCCGCCACCATTATCGACGGGGGATCGAGTGGGGTGGTGGTGCAGATCACAGCCGACGATGTCACTCTTTCCGGCTTCACGGTGCAAAATTCGGGATCGACTCCAATGGATGCGGACGTCTTGCTCGGCTCTTTTGGCGACCCTGTTGGTGTCACCGGGTGCACGGTCGCAGGCAATCTGATAACCGGCGACGCCAGCGGCGTCGTGATAATAGCGGGCTCGGGCAATTCCATATTTTCAAACGATATCGATAACAGCCTTTACGGCGTCGCGCTGGCAGGTTCTTCGGGCAACACCATTGAGTCGAACACCGTTTGCAGCAGCGGGCTTGACGCCATTGCGCTGGATAATGCCGCGGCCGCGGGGGGTGCGATAGCCGAAAGCTCAACCGGAAACCGCATAAAGACCAACACCGTCACTTCCAATCGCGACGGTATTTTCATCGGGGAAAATTGCCACGGCAACTTTGTCACCGATGGCAACGTCATCTCAAACGCAGCGAGCATAGGCATAAATTTATGGCGACCGAGTTCGCAAACCATCACAGGCAACACAATCAGGAACTCACTGACCGGCATCAGGCTGCTCGGCTCCTCAAATAATACAATCACGGGCAATGCCATCTCCAGCAACAGCGCAGAGGGCATCAAGGCCGACGCAAGCTGGCAGGCGGGCACATGGTACCCGTCGGAGAACAATGATATATCCTCTAATAATTTTACAGGCAACGCCCTAGGCATAAACGCTACGGAACCGCACCAGACGTCGGTCGACGCCACCAACAACTGGTGGGGCTGTGCCGCAGGGCCCGGATACGCCGGGTGCGACCCAGTCTCGGCCAATGTGACCTTCGACCCCTTCTGGGCTGCGCCCTATCCGGTCTCCGTCGATCTGATGCCCTCATCCAAGACCGTCTATCCGGGGGCGACGCAGCAGTACGCGACGACCGGCACCCTCCTCGACGGGACGACGGCCGACGTGATCCTCGAATGCGAATTCAAGAGCAAGGAAACGGCGGTCGCGACGATCGACAGTGATTCGGGCCTTGCGACTGCGATAGCGGCCGGCAGCACCGCCATCAGCGCACTCTGTTTCCACGGCGGCTTTGAACCGCCGCGCGCTACGCTCAACGTCGCCCTGCCCGACCAGCCGATCGCCGACGCAGGCAAGGATCAGACCATCGTCGTGGGGGAGACGGCGATCCTCGACGGCAGCGCATCCTCCGATCCGGCGGGACTGCCCCTCTCGTACCTGTGGGACGAGCGGATTTCAAACCCCGAGAAGGGCCTGCTCACCGACCGCCGTTCCGTCAACCCTTCGGTGAAACCTACGATTGCAGGCCAGTACGCCTTTACGCTGGTCGTTGACAACGGCTACCTGGACAGCCCGAGCGCCTCCGTCCGCGTCACCGCGGTCTCCCCGCAGGGGCCGATGGCAGACGCTGGCCCCGACGGCGTCTCCTTCGCAGGTGATGCGATCACCCTAGACGGCGGGGGTTCCACCGATCCCGAAGGCCGCACGCTTTCCTATCTCTGGAAGGAGTCGTCCGCCAATCCGATGACCGGCCTAATCGCGAATCCGAGGGCCAAGTCCATCTCCGTGACGCTTCCGGTCGGGGGCAATTACGCCTTCACGCTCGCGGTCAGCAACGGCGCGGTCGAGAGCGCCCCCGACGGCGTCCTGCGCTACGTCGCCAAGGCGGATGCCGGCGAGCTGGTGCCCGCAGCCACCGGTGGGGTGGTGGGCGTTGCGAACGCCGCGGACCCGCTCAACGGCCTGAAGCTCGAGATCCCCGCGGGCGCGCTCGTCGAGGACACCGAAATCCGGATGGGGGTCATCGACGCCCCTCCGGAGCTGGATCCCACCATCGGCGCCACGACAGGCGTCGCAATCGCGTTCAGCCCGAGCGGACTGCAATTCGAAAAGCCTGTCACGGCCTACATACCCGTCAGCCTTCAGGACATGGAGGCGGCCGGATGGGACCTGGAGCGGATCTTCGTGTTTGCGTACGATGCCGATGCTCAGAAATGGACGGCGATCCCGGCGCGCTTCATCGTAAAAGTCGACGAAACACATTACCTGGTTATGGTGGAGATATCCCACTTCTCAATCTACCAGGCGGGCCATGCCGCCGGGGAGAGCACGGGCGGAGGCTGCGGGCTGATAGCAGGCCCCCGCAGCGCCGGTCCGGCGACTTCGGAGTTCATTTCCCGGCCAGGAGCGAGCATCCGCCGCTCACCCTCCCTGCCGCCCACGCCGTGAAGGCGGCCCACGCCTCCTCGCCGCAGGAGCCGATGGAGACGAGGCACGGAGTGCACGCGCCCGTCGTGATGAACTGGAGATCGCAGTCGGCCACATCGCCTTCCCGATATTCCCCGGCCGTGGTGTTGCCGGCGAGCGAGACCGCCTGGCCGCCGATCGCGCCGTCGTAGGTGAAGCTGACGGTCCCGTCGGGATCAACCTGCGTCACCGTGCACACGCCTGGGAACTTCTCGTATTCGCAGAGACCTCCGACCTTTGTCTGCGCACAGGCCGACGTTGCGAGGAGCATGATCACGAGGAACGATAGACTGCGCATTTTACACCTCACTGATCGAACCTGCTTCATAGTTATCAAGTCGAGCACCATGAAGCAGGTTCATCGTGTCCGGCGCACGTCCTCAAACACCGCCCTGGACCTGAAGACGAAGAGCGAGCGGAGCTTGTCCCAGAACTCCCCCCCGAGCACGAAGAAGCTTGCGACGAACACCGCGTCGAGCGTGAGGTTCACCGCGATCCTGTGGCGGGAGTACTCGGCGAAGAGGGATTCGCTGTAGCTGATGAAGAGGCTCAGCATGAGCGGCAGGCTGAACATCACGAGTCCTGCGATGTAGCGCGGCCTGGAGACCCGCGGCGGCGCGACGACCTTTTTGAAGAGGCCCAGCACCCTGCCCTTGAGCAGCTGGTAGCCCTCCTTGCCCGCTATTGCGATCGCGGCCACTGTGAAGAGCTCGGGGATGCCGAAGAGGAGCAGACCCGATATTACGGTCGCAGGCCCCTCCGGGATCGGGAGCCACAGGACAAGCGGGATGAAGAGCGGACAGACGCACGCAATGATGAGGCACGCCCCTGCGAGTATTATCCTTCGTCTGGATATGCCCTGCATCTCGCCCCCTTTCACGACCGATTATATTCATATCGTGGAAAAAAACCATGCCCACGGGAAGAAATCCGTGCAGAGGTCAGTAGGACCTCCTTTTGAGGGCGAGGAGTATGTCCCTGAACCGCTCGATCTGCTCCGGCGCGTATGCCGGCCTGCTGCTCGCGACTATGAAGCGGGCGATCCAGACGCCGTTGTCCGTGTAGTGGACCTTCCTCCGGCCGTGACGGCCGAGCAGCGGGGACCTGATCGTGGGATCTGCATCCGCGTCCCAGGGGATCTCCTCGTAGACAGGCTCTGTTACGGAGGTGTTGATCTCGAGGCCCGGCGGTCTCATGGACCTGCCCGTGTCGCAGACGATCGGCACGACCTCCACATCGTCCTCTCCGGTCTCCCGGCGGAGCGTCTCCTCTATCGCCGACGCGGCCTCGCCCACCTCGCTCAGGGCCGAGTCGATCCTGGCCCCCTTGACATGATCCCACGCGTGGGGCCTCTGGTTCTTGGTCTCCAGGCTCGCCACTATCCTCGGATGAAGCAGTATGTGATCCGGCCTCCGGAAGCTCTCGCGGCCGTCCTGCTCCCTGAACGGGACATCCACTGAGTGTATCAGGCAGCACTCTTCGTTTTTCAGCTCCCTCACGAGCTCGCTGACGAGGATAAGCTCGCCCACGGCACCCTTCTTCTTCTTCCGGCCCAGGGGGGCGAGAGCTGTGTCGCCCACGAGGCTGTCCAGGTACTTACTCACATCCCTGCTGTCGCGGAAGAGGCCGTACGGCGGCTGAGCGCCGTGGTTGCTCATGCCCAGCATATCGCAGAGGTCCTCGAAGCTGTCGGGATTCCGGATGACGGTCATGCCCCCTGCGAGCAGCATCTCAGGCCGGCCCCTGGCGCCGGGGAGCACTACCTCCTGCGCAGCTATCGAAGGCGCCTCAAGGGGCAGCGCGTGCGCAAGATCGGGGTCCGCGATGAGCTGCGGCCACGAGGCCCTGGGCGCGGAGAGCCCCTCGCCTGCGCACGGCATGTCGCCTACTGGAAGGTCGAATGCGACGAACGGATTGGACAGACGCTCGATGAAGCGCCTCTCGATCTGGGCGAGGCGGGCGGTGGCTGCGTAACATGCGTCGCCGTAATCGACGACAGCCGGTCCCGGCCCGGCGGCGATGCGCGGTATGCCCGACACGAGGCTGGCGCACGGGGCAGCTGGCGCCGATCGGGCGGGCGTCGGACAAAGAGCCGGTGAAAAGAATCTCAATGCGCCTTCTGTCTTCAGGACAACGGCCTGAGTCGTATTTCTTTCCCCTTTTTCGCACGGCACGATTCGGCGGTGCAATCCGGAGGGTTCATCTCCGATATATCGGCCACGCCGGACATGTCGGGATACCTGGAATAGACCGGGCTGCGATCGGGATCGTTGGGGTCAGCAACCGGCCTCACGAATATGTACATGGGGTCGAAGGTCATCCCGTATCTCTCCTGCACCTGAGGCGCGCGGCCGAGCGCGTAAAGCTCCGCCGAGAGGTCCATCGCCGTGAGGTGCCCCCTGTACTTCGGATACGGCGGCGTGACCCCGATGAGCGCCATCATGGTCTGGATGTCGTTTATCGCCCTGGGATTCTCCGCGCAGAACTCAGCCCAGAGGCGGGCCAGTCGTTTGCACTTATTTTTTGAAAATATCCTTGTCGGGATTGGCGCCGTTTTCGCGCTCAATATTCCATGGAGTTCCGGCTTGTCAGCCTTCCATCTTCTCAAGAGCGCTGCATAGGGCCTCGTCTTCTCCCTGTAGGCCGCAAGATATTCCCCCTCCGCGCCCGCCATCACACCGGGCAGGACCGCCTCTATGAATCCGGCGAGAAGATCCTCGCCCTGGTTTTCACCGCCCGCCATGATCCTGCCCACGATCCTGCCGTAGCGGTCCCATATGTCCAGCGAGTCGCAGAGCGCGGGCACCTTTTTCGCCACGCGCGTGTACGCGGGCCCGAGCCTGACGCCGATGTCCGCAAAGTGCGCGCCGAAGCCCGCCGTAACGATACCGGAGATCTTTCCCAGATAGACGATGCGCGCCTGGACGAGACGACCCAACGCATCCATGTCGGCCGGGTCGACCGCGTGCTCCTCACCCAGATATCTCGATATGTACGCCACCCCTCTCCTCAGCTTTTCGCTCGGATTGGACTCGGGCGTGTCTATCCCGTCCATCCTCACGCTGACCTTGGAATCCACCCACCCGTCCCCCTGTTTGAAACTCACTATCTTTGCGGTATCCCCGTCGGCAAAGGGCTTGTCCGGATTCAACCGGACCTCAACGGGCCGGACCTCTCCGTCGCGCCTGAAGAAGCTCGCGCCGTTGAAGAACCGCTCTTCCAGCACGGCCCAGGTCCTCCTCCAGAGAGGGGATCTGGCCGCCTTGCCGAAGCGCATCATCTTGCCGACCCGAAACGCCAGCGACGAGGTCACCATGCCGTCCCTGTATCCGAAGCGCGAACCCGCGGCATGCAACCGATTGGAGTCCTCGTCGTCCAGCTCCTGGAAAGGTCTGCCCGCCGCTATCGCCGACGCCATACTCCTGCCGGCGTTCTTGAAAAGCTTCTCCGCCTCAATCGGCAGTTTCAGCCCTGCGAATGGAATGACTGCGGGCGTCGGGAAAAATGCGCGCTGATAGAAAGCCGGTGTCGGAACCGTTGTTAGAGTCATTCAGTCCTCCCTAGCCTCATTATCGATGCCCCGCCGGATTTGTTGCCTGATTTCTTAAGGCACCCCCGCCTGACGGCAAATATTGACTTTTCCTGCATTTCGTGTTAATCACTATCCACCCCGGGGGGTTGAAAGGAGGGGTTATGGCAACCACGATAAGCACCATTCCTCCGCCTGCGCTGACTCCTGCAATCGCTGCTCCGATCGCCACAACAAGCGCCGCCGCAATTGCCGCACGTGTAAACGGCACGCTTCCCGGCTTGCCGCCCACCGCACCGCCCGCCGCACTGCCCGGCTTGCCTCCTGAAGCGCAGCAGGCACGGCCGCCCGACGACTCCGGACCGGACGACGACCCTTTCGCCGCGTACGTGTGGGAAAAAGAGAACGAGGTGACGAGCTTCGGGCACGTCCGACAGATAAGCCTCCCCGGCCTCCCTCCGAACGCGCAGTCGCTCAAGGGCGAATGGGTGCACGTCACCGGGCAGACGCGACTGCGGGGAAATTTCCTGCGCCCTCCCTACGTGGACAAGACCTCCCGCCTCACGAGCGACCCGTTCGACCAGGTCCAGTGCTACCATTCGCTCACGAGCCTCATACTCTATCTCAAGGACAAGCTAGGCTTCGATATGGCCAGGATCATCTCGGCGATCAAGCCCATATATGCCCACGTCAACGCGGCCCGCGACGTCAACGCGTGGTTCGATCCGAGGACCGGCCATCTCACGTTCGGCACCGGCGACAAATCGAGGTTCGGCGCCTGGCACCTGGCCGAGGACGCCGACATCGTCCGCCACGAGTGCGGGCACGCGATCCTGCACTGCATGAACCCTGAGCTCGCCTCCTGGTACGCCGGCGACGGCGGCGCGATCCACGAGGGATTCGCCGACTCGATCGCGGCATTCTACGCGAACAACCCGGTGATAAGCGAGGACTTCCTCCCCAACACGGGTGAGCAGTACGGGACCGACAGGGGCCTCCGCAACGTCAACAACGACCTCAGGTACAACGAGGTCGATTCGGAGGTGCACAGCCTGGGCCAGGTCTACGGCGGCTTCTGGTGGGGCGTGCGCAAGGCGCTGGAGCCGATGCTGGGGAACGGGAGGGATGCCGCGGACGTCGCGATGTCCATCCTCATGAACCACGGGGCCCACTACGCCACGAACATGCCGACCCCCAAGGACTTCTTCGAGGCCGCGCTCGCCGGCGCAAAAATCTACCTCGAGGGATCTAAGCGCGAGCTGGAATACAAGAAGGTCGCCAGGGCGATAACCGAGGAGGCGAAGAGGCGCGGTTTCCTGGACGAGGCGGTGCACAAGCGCGGCATGCGCCGGCGCTTCTCCGAGGAGTTCGGCCGCCTGCTAACCGAGGCGCCGGAGCCCTTCGCGTTCGTGCGCGAGAACTCGGTCGGAAACCTGGCCGGGTCTCGAGAATTCTATCAGCAGTTCCTCGTCCTGGAAAAGCGGCACTTCGTGAGGATGCTGGGCTCGGGGCTCATCGTATTCAAGGACGGCTCGGGGGCGGCCAGGAGCTTCTCCGCGAGCGACATGAGGCAAAGCGTGGACGTGGACCCGGCGATAAAATACGGCCGTCCCAACGCCCTGAAGACCATCAAGATGGCGGCCAAGAGCAACCTGGACGAGAGCGACAAGAGGCTGGACGAGCTGGACCGCCAGGGTCTGTGGGCAGGCGGCGAAAAGGAGAAGAAGGAGAAGATCACCAGGGCCGAGGCACTCAGGCGCCTCGACGAGGTCGCATTCGAGGAGGCGATGGGACAGGAGGACCACAGGAGCCTGTCCCTCGTCCTCATGCCCGAGGAGCCCGGCAGCTCCACCCCTGAAAGGCAGAACCTGCACTGGGCCATCCAGCTGGGGCTGACCGTATTCTTCGTCAACGCGAAGAGCGGCGCCGTCGTGGCCAGGAAGATAGCGATGTGGGATAGTTGACGGCGGCTTTCTCAGCCGGTCCGCACAAAGCGCCTGCGTCGATACCGTATTTCTCCGCTCACATGAACGTGTAGGTGTCGGCGTTTACCGCAATCGACTGGATCGTCATGGCGCGGAAGTTCTGGTTGACCGAGTCGCCCATTATGAACAGGAGCGCGGCCATCGGCGTCGCGCGGGGCATCCCGCCGTCGCCGGTCGATCCGTTCCAGAGCACAGCCGTCGCCGGCATCGACGTCAGCGGCAAGCCCGCGAATCCGCCGAGGTGGCTCGGGAGGTTGCCGCAGCTCGCCTTGGGCCCTCCCACCATCTTGAAGACCGCGTCCGCGGGATCCAGCGTTATCGTAGAGAAAGAGCCGTCGGCCGGGAGCGTGAAGTCGGCCAGCGAATCGGAATCAACGACCACGATCCCGTCGTTCGCGGTCCACGCGCCGTCGCCGTCGCAGTCGACCTGGATGTTGAAGTAGAAGAAGGAGCTGCCGCGGTCCTGCCGCGCGACGATCGATATGGATTGGAGATCGCTCACCGCCAGGCCGTCGTACGCATTGAGGCCGAGCAGCGCCTTGTTGCCGGTGCCGGCTCCGTTGAAGGCGCCGGCGAGCGTGCCGGCGGCGGTGGTGTCGGCGGCCTGCATCATGAGGCCCTCGGTGGTTGAGAAGAATGTGATCGCGTTGACCCCGTCGAGCCAGACGCCCGACGGCAGGGCCGCGCTCGCGCCGTCCCGCCCGTCGGTTCCGTCGGCGCCGTCGGCGCCGTCCTCGCCGGCCTGGCCCTGGGGCCCCTGAACCACCTCAGGGGCCGGTTCCGTGACAGCCGTTACGTCGCCGGTGCCGTCATCCCCGTATCCGTTGATTAGTCCGCCGCCCCCGCATCCCGCTGCAAAGAGCATCATTGCAATGATCCCGGCCGCAAAGCCCCTATTCATAAACCCTCCCTTCCGGTCGCCTGGAACCTATCAGAATCCACCGGCACCGCAAGGGTGTTGAATCTACCGGAGCGGTTGCGCTCAGGACAGGCCGGCGATAACCTCCCTGGCAGGCGAATTTCCCACTTTCCGCCCTTTTCGTACAACGGCCTTGTAAATCCATGCGATCATTACTATAGAACATGCGCATCCGGGGGGGAGATACGCTGCCCCGGCATCCCAGACCTGCCGGGGCGCCTGAAAAAGGGAGGCCCCATGAAGGCTGCCAGAATCAGGTTCCTCGTCGCAATCCCGATATTGCTGATCCTCTACCTCGGCTGCGGAGGGTCCGGAACCTCCCCTGACGCCGGCACGCCTGACCCTGACGAATCGGGGAATCAGCAGCTCGTTAAGATAATGGGCGCCGTGACAGGCTCGGAGGGGATCGGAGCACCGGACGTCGAGCTCACGTTCTTCTCAGACCCTGTCGTGGCTGTCACGGACGCGGAGGGCGTCTTCACCGCGGTCCTCGCCGTGGGCACACACTCGCTTGAGGTCGCCATCGACGGAGCGATAACGTTCACCGGCACCGTCACCGTCGTCGCCACCGATCTGTTCGACGAGGCGGGCAACATGCTGGGGACCTTCACCCTGGAGATGGAGGACGCGGCCGACAACGCCTACTGCGGCGCCCTGCAGTTCATCGACTCGGTGGCCAGCAGCCAGGTTTCCACCCTGTACGGCATCGTAGAGGGAGGGCTCGGCAACGAGATCACGAGCCAGGGCATAAACCCGACCGTGCTCATAGTCGGCAACGGGGAGATGACCGCCAACTTCACGGGCGACGGAAGGCTCAACGCCCTGTGGTTCCCCTCCGTCGGCGCCTACAACCACATCCCCTATCTGTCGATGGCGGCGGAGTGGATGAAACCCTTCCAGGGCTCGTTCGGAGGAGTGCGCGCGAACGGATCATACCACTGGTTCAGCGACCCGGCCCGCTGGTCCGTTGACGTGAGATACGAGGGCACCTCGATCTCAAAGGGCGCACCGGTGGCGCAGATAACCTACTCCGGGCTCGGGCCCTGCGCAGGGACCACGATCGTCGAAAAGGCCTTCGTGCCGTGGGAATCGTTTGAAAGCGACTCCGAGAGGGCCAACATGCTGGTGCGCGATTTCCAGGTCGCGGCAGGCGACCTGTGCGGCGGGGCCTCCGATCCGGCCACGAGGCTGGCCGTCTACTCCCGCTACAACGTCAACGTCCACTACCCCTTTTTCAGGGAGTGGAAGTTCAACGAGCAGACCCAGGCCTGCGCATCGAACCGCCTCACGTGGACGAGATCGGAGGCGCCGGCGTATGCGATAGCGATGACGGCTATCGGCTCGGGCGGGGAGCGCCTGGCGATGACCTGCGACAACGAAATCTCTTCGCTCGAGGAGGTAAGAAGGCTCTACCCCTCCGCCGAGTGCAACCCCACGAGCGTCAAACCCGGTCTGGCAGAATGGCCGATCCCGTCGGACGGGAGGGTGGCGGTCATCACGGCCGGATGCGATTCCGAAACCACCTGCGCCGCGGCGCTGGATTCGGCGGCCGGAGCAGGGTCCGACGCCATGAAGGCCGCGACCCTGGACCATTGGCTGTATGACTACCTGTGGACCTCCAACATCCCGGAAGACAGCCCTTACCTGGTGCCGCTGATAACGCTCAGGATGCTGGCGGACCGGCGCACCGGTGCGATAATCGCGGCCCCCAGCCACGAGCCCACCTACTACTTCTCGTGGCCGCGCGACGGGGTGTTTCAGGCCGCGGCCCACATCATGGCCGGCCACGAGGAGATCGCGGAGAAGTTCTTCTCCGAATTCCTCTTCAATAGGGCGCAGAGGCAGGACGGAAAGTGGGTGCAGGCCTACTCCAGCCTGACCGGAGAGCCCCTCGAGTTCCTGGGCTACTCTTTCCTGGAAGAGGACCAGATGCCAACGGTCCTGTGGGGCCTGTGGCTGTACTGGAAGAGGACGGGGGTCCTGCCCTCCGGCATAGGCGCATCGGACATAACCGACCTCGCCGACTACGTGCTGAGCAGGATCTGCGCAGACGGCCTGATCTCGCCCAGCCTCGACTGGCACGAAAATCCCTTAAAGGACATAGGCCAGTCCCTCTACACGAACGCCGCGGCGCACGCGGGGCTCCTGGCAGCGGCCGAGATGATCGACGCCGCCGCCCCGTCGAAGGCGGACGGCTACCGCGAGGCAGCGGCTCGGATCAAGGACGCCGTAACGTCCCAGCTCTGCAGCTCCGGCGACTGCCATGCGCGGAGGAAGTACGGAGCCGACGCCTACGACATCGCGCAGCTGGCGATCGCATGCTCGGTCAGCGGGCTGACGGAGTTCAGCGACGAGGACGGAGAGATGATCATGGCCTTCTCGATGCCCTTCAACCTCTTTCCGCTGGACGACCCGTTGGTGCAATCTTTTTACTGGCGCACCGCCGCGACCCACTCCGACCTCGACTCCTTTTCGGCGGACAGCTCGCTCTGGGTCCCGCGCTATCTATATTCGGCCCTCTATGCGGCACGCGTGGTGCACCCGGAGTTCGGGGCCCAGGACGAAGCCTTCCGCACCTCCATGCTCTACAAGCCGTATGTATATCTCGGAGGCATATACTATATGCTGACGCCTCAGCAGTATTTCAAGGACGAGCACTGGGGGGATGCTGCAAACGATCCGGAGGGCCAGGGCGGAGCCGCCCGGCCGCTTGGCTGGTCCCAGGCCATGGGGCTGCTGGCGGGGCTGGAGCGCAGCGGTTACCACATGCCCCTGATAGGGGCGGAGGACCCGGCGCTGCTCGACTCGTTCCTGGACGATTTCGCGTCCGGTCTGGACAAATGGAACATCGTTGCAGCTGACAATTCCGGCCCTATTCCGGCGGACCAGCTGCCCGCGATCTACACTTTCTACGGCAGACCGAAGCCGTCGTACGACAACGGCGAGATCGGCGGCTGCAAAACAGGGGCGTACACGAAGGACGCGTTCGACTACTCGGAAGGCCTCAACATCTCAGCGGACATCTACATACAGAGCAGCGGAGAGGCGACCTTCGGGATACTCGAGGGCCATCCCGAGACGAACCCCTACGAGACAAAGGGGTGCTACTACGATTACGGAGTCTGGATAAGATATGCCCCTTCTTCGGTAACATATGGTTACCGCAAGGACAACCTGGGCTGGTTTTCCGCGAACCACACCGGTTCATATCCCGCCGGTGCGTGGCACAACTTCAGGATCGAGATCACGCCGGATCAACGGATCAATTTCTATGTCGACAATGTTCTGAAGCAACAATCTTCTTCTGGAGACCGGCTTGCCGAGCGATACATAGGCAACCCGATAGGGCTCGGCGGCGAGTCCCCGTCACCCGCCCGCGTGCTGATAGACAACGTGAAGGTCTGGAAGTAAAAAATAGCGTTGCAATAGTCGCTGACCCTGCCGCAGGCGAGCTTCTCGGCCTGGCGCCGGCCCCCTTCCCGTACTGCAGCCGCCACAGCTTGGGAGCTGGATCCCTCGAGAGTTCCGGTCGGCATCGCAAACACACGGGCCCTTGAATATCGAATGCTTGCACCTGCGGCGCCCTGCTGTTTTTTTCTGTTTTTCGCGGTTTTTTTGATTCCGCGCTAGCGCTCCTCCGCCTCGCGGAAATAGGGGGTGCAGCCGACGTTCTCCTCGTAATGCTGGCCGGGCGGACAGATCGTTCGCCCGCGCGCCGGCGTCCGGGGGGCGCCCGGAGCAGGCGCGGGTGCCGCGGGTGCGTGCGCCGCAGGCCCGGCCTTTTGCTGCCCGGACGGGAACGCGGGCCCGGGCTCGTCGGAGCGGGTCTGGACGAACGTGATCGGCTGGCTGAATTTTCCGGAGGCGGTCGTCCAGCTCCCGGAGAGCGTCCTGCTGTTCGTCCTGCGGAGCGTCATCGTGCCGTCCTCCCAGCCCTCAGGCCTGAATCCGGTGTAAGAGTAGTTGAACTTCACGACATCGCCGGAGACCGTGCCGCTCCCGGTCCAGGTGACGGTCTTCCCTTCCCACTGGAAGGTGTTCGTGATCGTCATCGCGCTGCCGCTGTGCACGATCCGCGCTGCGCTCTTGACCGACGGATCGCTCCAGTCGCCGGAGAGCGAGCCTGCCCCGCCGGGGCCGGCCGCGGCCACGGCAGGTGGAGGTGGAGGCGGCGCCGCGTCCTGGAGATCGAAGCTCACCGTCGCCGTCGTACCTAGCCCGCCGTCCGGTGCCTCGACCGTATACGTTCCGGGGCCGAGCCGCAGGCCGGCCAGGCTCCCCGCGAGGACCTGCTCCTTCCCCTCGTAAGTCCTGACGAAGTAGTAGATGACGTTGCCCGCAGGCCCCTTCAGGCGAACCCCGGCACGCGTGGCATGCCCGGTTCCGGCGCAAGGCAGCCAGCCGGTGTCTACGGAGGCCTGGATGCTGACCGCCACCTTGCCCGGCGGCACCGTGAAGCTCCCCGTTCGGTAGCTGCACCCCTCGCCGATGCCGGCGGTGGCGCTCCCCGCGAAGGCCCCGGCGGGTAAAAGCAACAACATGATCAGCACCGCAACCGGTAAAAGTCTCATGCGCCCCTCCTCTTCTGCCTTCGGCCCTTCACGGCTTCGGCATTTTCAATCGCTTACAGACCGGGAAAAGTCCCCCTTTTACAAGGGCGAACGCCACTCCCTTCATCGCCCCACCATAGTAGTGCATCCGCTCGATCAACGCAATCTCGTCTCCCCAGCGCAGTTAATAAAGGAGTGAGGAGAATCAAGTCATTAAGTCAGACAAAGCAAAATGGTCGAGGGTGCGGCCTTTCAGATGACCGGCACAAACGGCAGGACGGTCAAGCGCAAAGGAGGGTCTTCCTCTGACGCCACCTCCGGTTATCTCCGCTCCGCCCGGAGCTTCGTCGGGCATCAGAACGACAACGACATATCGAAGGCAGGCGTCAGCGCCATCTTCGACGGATCTGAAATATCGTGCTGCATTGTCAAAGACACGCCCGCGCCGAAGGGATCGAGGATCATGCGGTGGATGTTCAGCGAGTATCCGAAGAAGCCGCCCTCACCCATTGCGGAGGAATCCGCGTCGCCGGCCGCTCTGAAGTTGTAGCCGGCGCTCAGCGCAAGGCCTGCCGAGTTCGAACCGGCCTCGACGCCCAGCTCGAAACCGCCTCCAAGCTCGACCATGTGATGGGAGACGCGGGTCGAGTATCCGACGCCCGCTTCCGGCCGGAGGTAAAAAATCGAATCACCTATGAAAGTCGTCCAGCCCAGATCGAATCCCAGCCTGGTGTCAAGCCTGTCCGGATCCGCAAGATCATGCCGTAGCCCTGTCGTCAGTCGGTAGGAATCGGGCACCAGCAACGCAGCAAGCGTATAAAGCGTGAGCGAGGCGGGCATTGCCATATCGTCGCGCCGCGTCTCGTCGCGCAGGTAGCCCAGTGATTTCACCAGGTGCTTCCGGGCCTTCGGAATATCGCCCGTATCGAACATGATCATGCCTGCGATGAAGTTCGGCGAAAAACGGGAGATTTCCCAGGGAAGAGACCGCGACAGTTCGAGCGCCCGATCGATGTCGGCCCTGGCCTTTTCCGAGTCGCCCAGCATAAAATGGGAAAAGGCGCGGTAGTAGCGGGCGCGCGCGTAGTTCGGATACAACTCGATTGCCCTGTTGAAATCCTCAACCGCCTCCCGATGCCTTTTCGCGTCGGCCTTTATATTCCCGAGCGTATTATGTGTCGCTGCGAAATCAGGCCTGAGGCGCAGGGCCTCTTCACAGTCGCTTATGGCGCCTTCGATGTCGCCCCTTCTCGACTTTTCGATCGATCTCGCCGCAAGGGATACCGGCACCAGATCTTCGCCGCTCAGCTTGATCATAAACCCGGATCTTTTGGCTGTCTCCCAGTCGATGCCGTGTGCCTCCATGTAAACTTCGTCAGGCATTTCGTTCGCGTAGTCAACGTTGATCGCGTCGCCTCTGCCGTCGTCATATTTCAGGAAGGCATGGTTCGGGACACGGACAAGATATTCCGGAAGACCGACAGTGTGGCCCACGATCAGGTGAAGGAGGGAGCCGGTATCGCAGTCTACGCTCCTCCTGCTCAAATTCCCGAGGAAAGAATCGTCGCCGCGCTGCTCTTCCATGCTGAACTGCATGCCCTCGACCATGATGCTGTACAGATGGCAATAGCCGATTTCCCTGGCTGTGAGAGGTCTGGCCCGCCATCGGCTGAGCTCATCGAACACCTCCATGAAGCGCGCGCGCACCTGCAGGACATTGTCATATGCGAGCTGGATATCGTCCTCGCTTACTATTTCCGACTCGACAGACGTGATATTGTAGATGGGATTGTCGGGCTCGAAGATTTCATTGTACTTGTAATAATATCTGAACGCCG
This sequence comes from Pseudomonadota bacterium, assembly GCA_016927275.1. NCBI lineage: Bacteria > Pseudomonadati > Pseudomonadota > Pseudomonadota bacterium. The sequence continues at coordinate 4,444 of JAFGMW010000094.1, read as the reverse complement.
CATCCAGGCCCTTGAGCTCTTCCCTGTTTGTCAGAAGAAAGCCCCGCCATTCCCCCGGGGTCACGCTTCCGTCCCCGTCGGCATCGGTCCGCTCCGAGCTTTCGATCGTGCCGTCGCAGTTGAGATCGACACCCGAAGAGAGCGCGGAAACATCGTAGCGCGGCGCCATGCCTTTCTTTATCCAGTAAAGTTCCGTCATCTCGTCGCTCCGTCCCAGCCTGACGATCGAAAGGGGACCGTTTGCATGGGGGAGATCACTCTTCGTCTTCCACGTACCTGAGCATCAGCTCCTGTAAGTATTGCGGCTGACCCTCGATCACCGAGAAGCGCCTCACTTTTCCATCGCCCATTCTCACCTCCGGAACCGCCTCGAGGATCACTATATATCTTTTCGGCTGTCGGAGACCTTTGTTGCGCCCTTTCTTTATCCTGTGGATATGGCGAGCTTGAAAAGCCGCCGGCCGAAAACGAGATATAAAGCAATAAAATCAGGCAGTTAGCGGCTCTCGAGGGCGGTGGAGAGTCGGCGCGAACACAGCGCGGTGATATGCACGGGCGCAGTTATATGGTAGGGTAGCGAAAGGTCGGCAGCCGCCGATCCCTAACGAAGGGAGGCTTGCGATGAAGGCGATGACCGCCGTGTTGCTGGTGATGGCAGCGACCCTGTTGACGGCCGGCTGCCCCAGCTCAGGCCAGCTCGAGTTCCCGGGCCCCCTTCCTGAATCGGGCACGGTTTATCCCGAAGGCGAAGTGGCGGTGCCGGAGGAGCCGGCGGCCGCGTGCGGCACCGAAGACCTGATCGGGATCGCGAGCGGATCGCTCGGGACGAAGACATGCACCCTGTGTCAGCCGTGCACCTTCTCCCTGGCTGCGGAGGGCGGCAGCGGCGAGCACTCGTGGGCCTTCACCGGCCTGCCCCCGGGTCTTTCGAACACCGGCGGTGACGTGGCCGGCGTGCCGACGGAACTCTTCGAAGGCCAGGTGGCCTTCGTGGTCACGGACGTCTCATGCCCCACGAATCACTTCGTCGGCACATTCCAGGTGAAGGTCGGTGATATCCCTGCCGAGAACAAGGTGAAGATCGCAGTTCTTGACTCCACTCCGATGTGTCTGACGTACAGCGAATATTACACCCCGCCGACATGTGAGATCCCCCTCACAGCGACCGGCTGCAGCAGAGACGGGATCTGCCCTTACATCTGGGAAATGAGCGGGCTGCCGGAGGGACTTGCCTATGATCCGGCTACGGGGCTCATAAGCGGCAAGCCGCCGGTGTCTGCAAAGGGCCTGCACACGGTCAACATAAGGGTACGGGAGACGAGCTGCGAGAAGAATGCAGCGGAGGGGACGATTCAGATCGATGTCGTTCAACCCATTTGATCAGGGTCAGGATATGGCGCTCGATTTCAGAGCGCAATCTCTGTTTTTCGGCGCTCGCAAAAAAAAAGGAGGAGGGGATATGAAGAAGAATCCTGTTCGGCTGGTGCTGGTCGCGATCATCATCGCAGCGGGGGCGATCTGCGGGTGTTCAAAGGCGCTGACGCCGGTTTCTGAGATCCACATCGACGGCATGCCGCTGGACAGCAGGTCCGAGATCCTTTCAAAACTAAACACGCCGATAGAGAACGACGCGACGGTCCAGGTCCCTGGCAGACAGGAGAGCATAATCGTCAACGTGTTTCCGACTGACGAGAACGGAAAGGTGAAACCCGGCGCGAGCCCGGAGGTCATCATGGCCAGGGACACGGACTTCTTCAAGCTCGACAACACGATGAGCAAAAAGGAGCTGGCCAGCGGCAACTACCTCATGAACATCGTGTTCGGCGGGAAGACGGAGAGAGTGGCATTCGTAGTAAAATAGCAGAACCCGGATGACGGAAACCCGAGAGAAGTCAGACGGGGCGGCGGCTTCTGTTTCGCTGCGGCTCGCCGACATGATTTCTCAATTCCGCAAATCAAATCAGACAGAGCGAAATAGTCAGGGGCGCAGCGAAACGCTGCACCCTAAAAAATCATCCTAATGATTCTCGTAACTTACCCACCGGGAAACGTCCCCTTTGTCCCTTTGTCCCTTTGTCGTGTCTCCGGAAAGCCGGAAAATAGCGGCTTTTTCGACAATTTCGAAATATTGCGCAACTCGGCCTGGATGCAGACGATAACCATTATGCGGAGGCCAGATGGGCAAACGAATAAAGCGAGTCGAGCCGCAGCCGATCGAGTATACGACCTACACCTTCAATCCCAGGTACAATGGCCAGGTAACGGATGGCTTCGACCCCGAATGCCTGGAGGAAACCAGCGCAGGTCCTGTGGACGAGGAATTGATCGACCATATCGAGCAGTGCTTTCCTGGCTCGGTCGGCGACTCAGACGGAGATAGCTACAGGGAAATGGACAGATATGCAGTGGAGATCGCGGCGCAGGAACTCGGGATTCGCAATCCGCTTCCACTTGCGCCGCTCTTTCTCGACGATCCGAACGACGGTCCTGGCCCGGAGATGATGAAACAGCTGGTCGATATGGAATACGGAGAAAAAGCAAGCGCCCTTTCATACCTGCCTGGAACTCCTCCGGTCCAGATGAGCATTGCCATAAAAGACCTCGACTTTGAAAAGGCGAGGCTTGCATTTCAAGCCTCCGCTGCGTCGTCCGACGATCCGCTGAAGAAATTCGAGAAAATGCTCGGGTTCTTCCTGGACAGCGTCGGCGTTCACGCGGAAAAAGAATCACGTTCACTCATCGGACTGCCCGATGAGGCGAGCCTTGACCAGCCCAGCGGTTTCTCAGTCGATGCCAGGGGCAGGCTCAGGATAGACTGCAAGATCTTTGCAGAGATAGCACACCGAGTGCTCAAGGGGATACCGGGCCTCAAATTCCATCACATAGTCCTCATAAATGAGGATCGGCCGTGCAGGCTGGATCGTGGTCGCAATTCGACGATGACACTCGGCGGAAAAAGCGAAGGACCAACGGGCCACATGCTCCTGTGGGTCGCCGACGACAAAGGGGGAAGCCTCATAATCGACAACGATTCGGTCAGACACATGGAATCCACAGAAGTGCGAACGCTGATCAAGATGACCTACGGCAGAGAGTTCACCAGGGCCTTGAGAAGGGAGATCGGCGACCAGGGCCGTTGGCAGGTCATATTCAGCAGAGAGCCCAGGCGGGACTGCACGGAAGTGTACACAATACCCAATTTTTTTTGATCAATCGATACACGAATAAATGTTCGTCTTAAAAACATGAGGGCAACTGTCACACACAAGCCGGCAACCGCAGGGCAGCCGATCAGGGTCGCGGTCGTGGGCGACTCGAGGACATGCGCGCAGGAATCGCTCTATCCGCTGCTGCTCGACGAATACCTCGACAGCAGCCGCATAGAGGTGACTCCCGAGTGCCGCAGCGGCGAGACCAACGGCGGCCTGCTCGGGCTGGACGAGATCTACGGCGTGAGGGAAAGGCGTCTCGACGAGATAGTCGAGCGGGGCTACGACGAGGTGATTCTGGACGTGGGTGTGAACGACATGGCCTCGGGCAGGACCGCCGAGGACATGGAGAGGAAGCTCGTGGAGATCTGCGGCGAGCTGGCATCATCGGGCGTTTCGCGGATAATCATGCTGGAGGCCACGCCGTGGCGCGGTTTCAAGAAGTGGACCGACGCGAAGGGCATGGAGACCCTTTCGTTCAACAGGATGCTGGCCGATCTCTCGACGCGCCTCACGGAGGAGTACGCCCGAAGGCGGCTGCCCACCGAAGTGGAGCTTGTCCGACTGTACGACGCGATGGAGAACCCCTGTGAACCGGGCGAGCTCGAGTTTCCCACCCTTTACCCTGACATGATCGACTGGCTCCACCCTAGCATCGAAGGCCTCGAGGTCATGGCCGAGCAGATAGTGGAGCAGGCCTTCCTGGCCTTTGCGAACGAGCGGTTCAGATCCATCGACCGGGAGCTCGAATCGATATTCCGCACGATCCGCTACGAGCGTAGCGCTGAGAGTCAGTGAAGCGAAAAAACGTCAGACGGAGCAACGATAACTTTTCAATATCATTGATGTATCGCCCGCTCACCCTCACGGCTAAGCCCGCGTGCGCCCAGGCCGGATTCAGGCGCCCTGTCGCCGGGATTCACTGTTGCAGTCTTTCCCGCCTCCCGCATGAATTCGTGTGTCTCCAGGTCATACCGCACGAAGTCGTCTCCATTGCGCTGACGGTCAGGAAGAAGCCATTGAAGCCTGAATAGCCGCGAATGATAAATCTTCGACATGTTAGGGTATCCGGTCGCTCCGTCTGACGGTTTCACCGGGTTATCTAGGCGCTGAACCTTGCTCCGTCTTATAGGTTTTTTTGTCGGTCCTTATTCGAACAGGCGCCCGTACTTGCCGTAACCCTCCTTCTCCAGGTCTTTGAGCGGGATGAAGCGCAGGGCAGCGGAGTTTATGCA